>BEHT01000012.1 GCA_002898575.1 bacterium HR17 | reverse complement strand
CATCAGGAGATGCGCCCTCCGAATGTTGAAGGTTCGCTCGGAGGGCGGCTCTCTGAGCCGCCGCAAAGTCGGCGCATCAGGAGATGCGCCCTCCGAATGCTGAAGGTTCGTTCGGAGGGCGGCTCTCTGAGCCGCCACATCTCGGCGCGTCAAGAGATGCGCCCTCCGAAGCACTGCCGATCAAAAGTGATCGCCGCTCCAGTAAACGGTTGGGTGAGGCGGAAACAGCGCCGACAACAACGCTACTTGTTCGTCCGTGAGCCTGTCGCGCAGCAAATGGCGCCAGAAGGGAGCAGGCGCTGCACCAAACAGCAGCAGGCAAAATTGGTGCGGCGTCACCGTCAGGGTCACAGCAGCGCTGTCGTCGTCCCGCACAGTGACCTTACCCCCCACCACCGTGACCGTCACCGCTTGCTCTGGCTGGGACAGACAGAAGCAGAAGGCTCCTTGCAGTCCATCGGCGCGCATCGCCCGTAGGCTGGTTTCCATCGTCGGCTGAACAGCCTCTAAGCAGCGCCGCAGGTTGACGACCCGCAGCATCATGTGTTCGGTGACTTCATGCCCCAGCGTTCCGTCCGTCAACGCCGCGATCGTTTGGGGCAGCGGATGCAGCCACGGTGTGACGCCGCTGATGACGCCCTCTTTGCCGTCCGCGACGGCGTCCCGCGCTAGTGCGACAGCTAAGGCGGTCAAAGCAGCGGGATGCGTCGGGGCATAAGCGAATTCGCCGAGCCGCAGCCCGTGTTCCGTCGGCACAGCGCAGGCGTAAGCGACGATGTCACCAGCGCCCGTCGCGACGATGTGGGTCGGCTGCAGCCCCAAAAGTTGGGGATGACCATCCCGCCAGAAGGTATCGGGGCGAGCGTGAGGCAGGCTCAACTGCAGTGCCGCGATATGCTGTCGGTAAAGGGCTTGCAGTGCTGGTAAGTCTTGGTCGGGTTCGTAAGGGCGGACGAAGTAGTCGGGGGGCATTTCGTCCCCCGTCGGCACCCGTCGCACTTTTATGCGGAAGCGCCACTCGGGAAAATCCGCCCACCCCAACCGCGCGTAAAAGGGGTTGATGCCCGTGAACAGCATGCTGATAGCGTGCCCTTTGCCCTCCATGTAGGCGATGGCGTCCTGCAGCAACAGCGTCGCCAAACCGTGCCCGCGATATTCAGGTAGCGTCCCAACGCCGCCGATACCTCCCATTGGCAGCACGGCGTGCCCGCGATAAAAAACAGGGCGTTCGGCGACCCAAACATGGCTGACGATTTTGCCTTCTACTTCTGCGATACGGATTTGCTCCAAGGCGAAGGTGCTGTCTTCCCAGATTTGCCGACGGAAGCGCTCGCGAGGTCCCTCCCCGAACGCCCCACAAAGCACTTCCCACACCGCCGGCAATTCCTCAGCGGTCGGGTTGCGGACGGTCACTGCCATCGCGGTCGCCTCCTCTTCGCATTCGTGCGGTAGCGGGCACTTAAATTTGTCGCACGGAACTGCCGGGCTCGCCGGAACGCTACCTTTGCGGCACAATGTTGACGCCGCAAGGGGTGCACGGGCGATGGCAGCACCATCCGGGCTTGAGCGAACGGCGCGACAGGGGCTACGGACAGGACAGTTTTGGCTCAACCGGCTGATGCTACTGGGGATGCTGGCGGTTGGTGAAACGCTGTTTCGCGTCAAGGGGCTGCGGTCGTCTAACAGGACGCTGACTCAACTCCGCGATGCCCGCAGCATTTTGGTCGGGCGCATGGATGACCGCATCGGCGACTTCGTGCTGATGACGCCCTTCCTGCGGGAACTACGCCGTAATGCCCCGCAAGCGTGGATCACGCTCTTGGTCACTCCGACTGTCGCTGAGTTGGCGCTGCCTTGCCCGCATGTTAACGAGGTGGTGGTGTTGGATGGCGTGACGCGAGGCGCTTGTCGGACTTTGCGTCGCTACTGGCGCACTATACACATGGCGGCGACGACCCTTTGGGCGCACCGGTTTGACTTGGCGTTGTTGCCCCGATGGGGCACCAGCGGCGGTTACCGCAGCGTTTTCCCGCTCTATTGGAGCGGCGCCCAGTGGCGAGTGGGCTTCTCAGAGTATGACGCCAACTTCCAACGCCGTCGGCTGACAGGGCAGGACTGGCTGCTGACCCATGCGTTGCGGGACGGCACTGTCAAGCATGAGGTCGTCCGCTACTTGGACTTGCTGCGGTTTTTGGGCGGTGCGGTGCGTGACGAGCGACTGGAAGTGTGGCTGACCGAGTCCGACGACGCTGACGCAGCAGCACTCCTACGGGCGCAGGGAGTGGGCGACGACGAGACCTTGGTCGCTTTTGGCATCGGTGGGACGGATCTGAAACGCCGCTGGCCGCTGGACGGTTTCATCGCTGTCGGCAAATGGCTCCATCAGCGCTATGGAGTGCGCGTGGTGCTGGTCGGAGGGGTAACGGAGCGGGATTTCGCCCAATCCATCGCCGACGGTTTGGAGCAGGCTGTCATCAACGCAGCGGGCGCTTTACGGTTGCGAGCGACAGCGGCACTGCTGCGGCGCTGTCGGCTTTATATCGGGCACGACACGGGCGCGATGCACCTCGCTGCAGCGGTCGGTGTGCCCGTTGTAGAAATTTCCTGCCATCCGAAGACAGGTTCGCCTTACAGTTGGAACGCGCCAGAACGGTTTGGACCTTGGGGCGTGGCGCACCGAATCTTGCAGCCAGAACGCCCCTTGCCGCCATGCACCGACGAATGCATCGCTCATCAGCCCCATTGCATCCAGCAAATTGCGCCCGAAGTCGTGCTGGATGCTGCCGAAGCGTTGCTCGCGCTCACTTAAACGGCGCTGTCTCGGGGCGCTGTGCTCGGCTGGATTTGCCCCGCTCCAATTCCAGCAAGTGCGCCTGCTTGACGGCGATGTAAAGGAAGCGATGCAGGCAAGCGTAAAAGCCCGCCCAACCGTCCAAAAAACCGCCCTTGAAAATGAAGCGACGAACAAATTTCCAAAAGCCGCCTAAAAGTGCCCAACCGCTAAAACGCACTCCTTGCAAAAATTCCACCGCGGCTTCCGTGCGTGCCAACCGAAAACTTCGCTGCCACCAGTCCAATAAGTCAGGTGCCATGTAATGGCGCAGTGGGTAGGGTAGGTAGCCGACGCGCCCTTGAACTTGAAAGCGGGGGTGAAGTGTCGGCGGCGAAATCACTTTATCACGGCGGAACAAACGCACCACCCATTCCTGCCAACCGCCATAGCGCAACCATCGCCCCAGCACATAGTTGACCCGCTTGACACGGTAGCCGTCTAATGCGTCGGGGTTGACAATCACACAACGGATAGCGTCTGCCAGTTCCGGCGTTACTTCCTCATCAGCGTCCACGACAAGCACCCAATCGCCTGTCGCATGGGCGATGCCCAAGGCATATTGCGCCCCTGCCCCTTGCCAAGGGTGGACAATGACTTTAGCGCCCATCTGCTCCGCGATAGCACGGGTTTCATCTTCACTTTCGGCATCCACGACGACGATCTCATCCGCCCATGCCACGCTGTTCAAGCAACGCTCAATGTTCGTTGCTTCGTTGCGGGTCAAGACGATGACCGAGAGGGGCACTGCCCAGCGCCTACCTTTGTCCCTAAAGTTTTGGCTGCCGCCCACACCGCCTCTAACGGGATGTCACGCATATCGCCGGTCGGTGAGCGGACCACTGTCACTTGAGAGCCCAACGGACCTGTGCGGATAGGGTCAGTCGGTCCAAATAACGCTACCGTCGGCACGCCCAACGCCGCAGCGATGTGCACAGGTCCACTATCGCCGCCGATAAACCCACTGCACCAAGTGACAGCGGCGATAAATTCTCGCAACGCCAACGCGCCTGCCGCGACGATGCCCTGCACTTGGTGCGCCAGCCGTTCGGCACGGTGCCGTTCCGCATCGCTGCCGAAGATAACAGGTTGAACCCCTAAGGCACCGCTCAACCGGCGAAGTAGCGTAGCGAAGTTGTCCGTGCTCCACTCCTTGCTGGCGACGCTGGAAAAGGGATGACAACCTAACAGTGGCGTCGTGCCATCCCAACCCAATTGCTGCAACCGTTGATAGGCATGGGAGCGTTCTTCCGCTGTAACGAACAAACGGGGTTGCTGTCGCACAGGTTTGCCTCCAGCAGTTTCCACCAATGCCAAATAGTCCTCAACGACATGTCGTTGCGGATCAAGGGGCAACGCCGCTGTGAACAACAAGGGCAGCCCTGGGCGAAAGGCAAACCCGATGCGTCGGGGTGCCCCGCTCAAGAAGGCGCAAAGTGCTAACCCTAACGATGAAGGCGAAAAACTCACCGCGACGGTCGGCATATACCGCCGCAACCGGCGAGCCAGTTGGCACCAGCTCCATCCGTCCCGTTGGCGCACCCACACTTCGTCAACTGCCGGGTTGCAGGCTAAGACTGCCTGCCCCTCAGGCGAAGTGATGACGACAAGGCGCGCCGTCGGATGCCCCGCCCGCAAAGCCGTCAACGCAGGTTCCACGAACACCACATCGCCGATGTGGTTGAGCGTTAGGGCAGCGATGCGCTCGCTCATCGTCCGGCGCCTCCATGCTTCCGTCCATTAACGACCGTGCGGGGAATAGGCTGTCTCCTGCGTCTATGTTAAATTTTCCTTGCGGTAACTCGGAGGGCGCGTCAGAAGACGCGCCGATTTTTGGCGGCTCAGAGAGCCGCCCTCCGAACGAACCTTCAACATTCGGCGGGCGCATCTCCTGACGCGCCGATTTTTGGCGGCTCAGAGAGCCGCCCTCCGAACGAACCTTCAACATTCGGAGGGCGCGTCTCCTGACGCGCCGATTTTTGCAGCGGCTCAGGAGAGCCGCCCTCCGAACGAACCTTCAGCATCTCGGCGGGCGCATCTCCTGACGCGCCGATTTTTGGCGGCTCAGAGAGCCGCCCTCCGAACGAACCTTCAGCATCTCGGCGGGCGCATCTCCTGACGCGCCGATTTTTGGCGGCTCAGAGAGCCGCCCTCCGAGCAAACCTTCAACATTCGGAGGGCGCGTCTTCTGACGCGCCGATTTTTGCGGCGGCTCAGAGCCGCCCTCCGAGCGAACCTCATTATTCAACACAGCACTGCCTCATGTTCATGCCACAGGTGGGTGTAAATGGCGTTCACCCGTTCCACCAAGCGGTTAAGGCTATGGTGCTCCCGCACATAAGTTTGGGCGGCAGCACCCAGCCGGTGCCGCTCCGCCGGGTCGGCGCGCAAGCGCCGCAGCGCTTCCACCAATGCCACCGTGTCACCAGGCGGGACAAGCAGCCCCGTGCGGTCAGGTTCCACAATTTCGCCCGTGCCTCCGACGGGTGTGGCGATCACAGGCAAACACGCCGCCATCGCTTCCAGAATAGCGTTGGGTGTGCCTTCAGGGAAATGTGTTGGGACATGGACGAAGGCATCGGCTGCCCACAGCACTGCCCGCACGTCGTCCTGAAACCCGACAAACCGCACCCACAGTCCCAAGCGCCATCTGTCCACCATTTGTTCCAGCGAGGGACCCAGTGGTCCATCGCCTGCCAGCAGCAAGATAGGGCGCTCGTTTTCGTTCATCGCCGCTAGCGCGTCCAACACGACTTCGTAGCCTTTGCCCGCGACCAGCCGCCCAACGCCGGCGACGACGAAGGCGTGTTTTGCAAGTCCCCATCGTATCCGCTCCTGCTGTCGGGCGTCTCGGTGCGGGGTGAAGTGGTCTGGCTCAATGGCGCTGCGGACGACGGCGATGCGATCGGTGGCGATACCTGCCTGCATCGCGGCGCGAGCGCTTGCCTCGGAGACGGCAATGACCTGATCGGCTAGAGGCACCAACCACCGAGGCAGCGGCGCGGCGACCCGCCAGTGCAGGATCGTCGGCAACTTTAGCCAGCGGGCAATCAGCAAGGTCGGCAACGCCCCGCGCCGGCTGTGAGCGTGGACGATGAGCGACGGTGTGATGCGGCGCCGCTCGCACAGCCACCGGGCAAACCGCCACCAAGTCGGCAGGCTGTGCTCGCCTCGTAACGGGAAAGTAACCACGGGCACGCCTGCCATCATCGCCCGCCGTTCCAACGGGGCACCACGAGGGCAAACAAGTGTTCCTGGCACGCCGCGTGCCATCAACCCCCGCACCAGCAAAAAGGCTTGGTTGACGCCTCCGGACCATCGGCGCCCCCATTCAGCGTGGACAACATGCCTGTCGTCGTCCCAGTGCCTTTCCATCGCCGGTCTAATGCGAAATTGTAACATCCCCTTGTCTCTGCGCCAAAATTGGCGCTAACCGCTTTGGCACGAGACTATTCATCGCAAAGGCGCAAGGGTGCTGTCAATCCGAGCCGCAAAACTCTGACGCCGAAGTGGGGGTGAGACAAGATGTTCCGACGGCTTGGCGTGGTCAGTATCGTAACAGGTTTGCTGGTGGCAGGGCTTCACGCCGCTCCGTACCCGATGCCTGTTCTCTGTCTCGGCGTCGCGGACCGTAGCGGCAGCCGCTCTAACGACTATAGCGCCATCGTCTTGCAGGCGCTGACGGACGCTCTCAACCGCACGGGTGTGTTCGCTGTCAAGGTCGCAGAAGACCCTAACCTTCCGAAGCGCTTACCTTTGGACGCCGCTGAGTTGGTCGCAGTGGGTGAAGCGGCGAAAGCACCGAGCGTCTTGCAAGCCGTCATCGCCAACGCCGTAACACGATCGGAGCGCAACGGGGTCACCGCCTCTTTGACGCTGGAAGCGGTGCGGGCGTCAGTGGCGGCGCCTCGGGTCATTTGGAAAGCCCGCGCGGTGGCTCAAGGACGGGGTGATCATGCGCCGGCGGCGTTCGCGCGCGCCGCTCAAACAGCAGCGGAGGAAGTTGCCCGGCAACTGGCGACGGCGGCGCAACTGCGCGGACAGGTTTTATTACCCCCAGCCTACACTTTCCTTGACCCCGTGCACCCGGCGGGACGAGAGCGTTTCTATGCCCCGACGGTGCGCATCAGTTTGGACCTCATCGTTGGCTTGCCTGTCGGCGCGGAAGTCGCCATCGTGCGGGGCAACCGTCCCATCGCTGCCGGACGCGTCGTGGAAGTGGATTACGGTAGCAGTCTTGTGGCACTGACCTGCTGGGAGCCGGCGGAACGGCTTCAAATCGGTGATGTCGTCACCGTGACCTACCTACCACAACGCTCGGCGGACCTGCCTTTGCCCTTGCGCAAGGAGAAGGACTTCCGACGAGCCGAACGAGATTTTGCGGTAGCGGCGTTTATCGCCGGTGTCGCCGCCGCCTTCGTCGGAGAGTGATCCGTGTTGCCGTTTCGCTGCGACCTTTACGATGACCCTTTCACGCCCAACTTCCGCGTGAGTGAAGTTGCTGCCTATTTACAGGCGAAGTTACCGCAAGCGTGCGTTGTCGTGCACGGCGAGTTGGTGCGGGAGAAGTTGGGAGCGGTGCCTGACGCTGAACGCGAGGGGATTTTGCAGCGCCTCGCTGTCGGCTTCGCCAAAGCCCGTGTCCATGACCCTTACCGCCCCGTCGCAGACCGTGAACCGCTTTACGGCGAAATTGTTTACGAGCGCCGGCGCTTGAACCAAAAGGGCGAGGCAAAAGGCGTCGTCTACGACGGGTTTGCAGTGCAGGCGCTATTGGCGGACCTGTTTGACCGCGCAGAGTTGACCCGCTGGCGGTTGCCCATCGTGTTCACCAACCAATTGCTGGCGACCTTTGACGACAGCGACCGGCGCTACCATTTGAGGACGGTGCTGTTGGGCTACCCAGCCATCGTGTCCACGACGGGCTTGACAGAAGCGCCGGCAAAGCCCCGCGAATTTTACCTTGCCCGTGAGCAATTTCGGGCGATGGGTTTAGATGCCATGTCACCTGTATTGGCAGCACAATTGCGCGACCGCTGCCTGCTGCCTAACGACGAGCGGTTGACGGAAGTGGCAAAGGGTTACGCCCTGCAAGCCGTCTTTTACGCGCTGTTCGGTGAAGCCTTTTGCCCTGACAAAGACTGTCGCCTCTACAACGCCCATTGGCAGGAAGAGATGCTCTACGCCCAACTCAATGGCGCTTACGAGTTATGCCCGCGCCATACAGCGTTGCTGCAACGGTTTGTGAGGCAAGGGGTAGGAAACTGCACCTGAAGTTGCACGCCTTCTGCCGCTGGGAAATAAGCAATGAAGACTAAAGGCAGGTGACAAACGCCTTGCGCCAGAACGCGCGCGGGTGTAAAATTTTTGCGGTCGTCTTCTTGTGCGCCCGTAGCTCAGCAGGAGAGAGCACGGGACTTCGGATCCCGGGGTCGGGGGTTCAAATCCCTCCGGGCGCGCCAACGGCACCGTCGCTCAACCCAACCCTACAACCACAGTTGCCAACCCTGCCGCCAGAAGGGCTAAGCCCCAGATCAGGTCAAAGTTGAACCACCATTGTCGCAAAAGTGTTAAGCCCAACTTTGCGTAAACGAACCATGCCGTTAGCGCCATCGCCAGTAACAACCCGACCGTGTGAATTCCGACAGCGAGAAGGGCTGAATCACCTAAAGGCACTAAATCACCCAGCGGGAAGTTAAACAGCACTGCGCTTTTGCGGGTCACTCCCTGAGGTAAACATAGGGCAAGAGGGCTGACTATTAGACCGGCTCCATGGGCAGTCGCTGCCAAAAAAGACCACAGCGTTAGTTCGCTTTTGGTCAATTTCATGCCAACCCAGCGGAAATGGCGGGGTCGCCACAACCGCAGAACTCCGACAGCAATTAGGATGGAAGCGATAGCCACTTTCAAGGCTCTCAAGGGCAAGACCGCTTGGGCGAGCAAAACAACTGCAACGACTAAAGCGATAGACAACGCGTGTCCGAGAGTGATGGGAAACAAAGCGGTGAAAACTGCTCGCAATGACCTTTCCTGCAACCCTAAGGCAACTGCAAAAAGCCACCCCATTGCGGGGTTGACACCGTGATATACGCCTAACCCGAAAATGGTCGCGTAAACTGTAAAGTCAGTTGCCGTCAAGACTATGTTCCCTCCACTTTCTCACTGCACCAGATGCCAGTTAGGGTTTTAAATCGGCGAGCGTTGTGTTTAAGGGAAACAGAACGAATCGGATGAACTGTCGCCGCCTTCCAACCGAATTTGGTGCGGGCGCAAATAATCTGGGAATTCAGGGAAGAAGTCGGGATCAAGGGTCAAGCCGCCATCGGGGTCGGCGTGTGCCAACGCCATCCAGCCCTTGATGCCTTCGGGGTAAAAAATCGGGTCCCAAGCAGCGTAGAGCGAGTTGGTGAAGTAAACTCGTCTCCCGTCGCGGGACACTTCCACCATTTGAGGACCGCCGTTGACAGGACCGACTTTCGGATGCGGTGTTCGTGCAACGATGCCACCTAATCGCACACTGCCTGTCAATTTCGGGTTGAATGGGTCTGACACATCGTATTGGCGCAATTCGCCCGTGCCCCAGCAGGACACATACAGGAAGCGATCGTCCAGCGAAAGGTTGATGTCTGTGACGAGGGGCGGGACAGCCTTGAAAGGTTTGAGGATAGGTGGCAGTTGGTCTTCTTCTGCAGGTTCAGCGGGGATGCGGATAACTTCCTGCACTTTCCACTCGCCGTTTTCGCGATACCAGACAAAAATGCCACTGGACAAATCCTGCAGGTTGAGGACAGCGTTGACAAAGCCGTAGGTTTTCGTTGGGTCGTGAGCGGGTCTCAGTTCCAAGATCATCTGCCAACCATCACCCAAGTCAACGGCTTGAATGTGCTTTCGTCGGCGCAAATCCCAAAAGTGCAGGCGGCGCCCGTATTGCTGCGCCATCAACGCATCCAAGTCCACACCCTTCTCAATGTGCTGGGGTGCACCCCATTCACTGGTGACACCGACATCGTGAGCAATGTGCCACCAAAAATCGTAGGCGAGGCGTTGCGGACCACGATCCACCTCCCATCGTCCCAACACTTCAAAGTCGTCATGGTCCAGCAACAACAAGCCGCCGGGCAAATCTCCGTCAGCGCTGCCGAGGGCGCTCAGGTAGATGTTGTCGGGACCGCAGTGAACGGTATGCAAACGGCTATAGCCTGCCCGCTCTTTGACCTCCTGCGGCTCAATGACCTTGACAATTTTAGGTGATGCGGGGTCGGGTTTAGTGTCCAAGATGTAGATGCGCGATGACCGCAGACCCACAACAATGAGGTAGCGGCGTTCTACATGGGGATGAGGCGACGACGGGCAAAGCGCTGAACTGCAAGCGTTCCAACCGAAGTGGTGCAATTCGTCGCCTGCATAAGGCAAATCCACCTTGTTGATGACCTTGCCGTAATCGGGCGAGCGAGGGTCAACATCCACGACCAGCAAGGCATCGGGGCGAGTATCGCCTTCGCCCAACGCCGCTTTAGGGTTCATCGCCGCAACATATGCTATCCGCTCACGCGGTGCTTTCATTGCCATGCGAGGCGACGGGTAAAAGGTTGGGTCAGGGCGCAACAGCGGCATCACCGCTCACCTCCATGGGCGCATTCGCCGCACTTACTTTTGTCGCTGCAAAATCATCGGCGCCGATAGGAGTGTCGCTGATGTAACCCAACTCTTCTAGTGCCTGCCAAATTTTGTCCACGCTCTCCTGCAGCGTCTCCTTGTCTGTCTCCACGACGACTTCTGGTGTTTCTGGCGGCTCGTAAGGGTCGCTGATTCCGGTGAAATTGGGAATTTCGCCTTTGAGCGCTTTCGCGTACAACCCTTTGACATCCCGTTCAATCAGGACATTCAGCGGGCACTTGACATAAACTTCAACGAAGGCACCGATAAGTTGGCGGGCATAGTCGCGCCCTTCCCGATAGGGCGAAATGAGCGCCGTGATGACGACGACGCCGTTGCGGGCGAGCAAGTGGGCGACGTAGGCGACGCGGCGGATGTTCTCGATGCGGTCTTCTTTGCTGAAGCCCAACCCTTTACTGAAGTGTTGCCTTACGACATCGCCGTCTAAAACCTCCACCTTGTAACCCGCTTCCCTCAACCGCTCGCTGAGGGCATGGGCGATCGTCGTCTTACCCGCTCCCGAAAGCCCCGTCAGCCACACGACAAACCCGCGTTCGTTACGCATCTTCGCACCTCCTTGAAGTTTTTTCATGAGTTCAGTGCTGCCTTGAGTTTACCTTTCGGCAGTGTCTCGGAGGGTGCGTCTTTTGATGCACCGCTTTTCGGCGGCTCAGAGAGCCGCCCTCCGAGAGTGCGTCGTTCGGAGGGCGCATCTCCTGATGCACCGCTTTTACTTCGGCGGCTCAGAGAGCCGCCCTCCGAGAGTTTGTCGTTCGGAAGGTGCATCTCCTGATGCACCGCTCTTTCTTCGGCGGCTCAAGAGAGCCGCCCTCCGAGAGTGCGTCGTTCGGAGGGCGCATCTCCTGATGCACCGCTCTTTCTTCGGCGGCTCAAGAGAGCCGCCCTCCGAGAGTGCGTCGTTCGGAGGGCGCATCTCCTGATGCACCGCTCTTTCTTCGGCGGCTCAAGAGAGCCGCCCTCCGAGAGTGCGTCGTTCGGAGGGCGCATCTCCTGATGCACCGCTCTTTCTTCGGCGGCTCAAGAGAGCCGCCCTCCGAGAGTGCGTCGTTCGGAGGGCGCATCTCCTGATGCACCGCTCTTTCTTCGGCGGCTCAAGAGAGCCGCCCTCCGAGAGTGCGTCGTTCGGAGGGCGCATCTCCTGATGCACCGCTCTTTCTTCGGCGGCTCAAGAGAGCCGCCCTCCGAGAGTGCGTCGTTCGGAGGGCGCATCTCCTGATGCACCGCTCTTTCTTCGGCGGCTCAAGAGAGCCGCCCTCCGAGAGTGCGTCGTTCGGAGGGCGCATCTCCTGATGCACCGCTCTTTCTTCGGCGGCTCAAGAGAGCCGCCCTCCGAGAGTTTGTCGTTCGGAGGGTGCATCTCCCGATGCACCGCTCTTTCTTCGGCGGCTCAAGAGAGCCGCCCTCCGAGAGTTTGTCGTTCGGAGGGTGCATCTCCCGATGCACCGCTCTTTCTTCGGCGGCTCAAGAGAGCCGCCCTCCGAGAGTTTGTCGTTCGGAGGGTGCATCTCCCGATGCACCGCTCTTTCTTCGGCGGCTCAAGAGAGCCGCCCTCCGAGAGTTTGTCGTTCGGAGGGTGCATCTCCCGATGCACCGCTCTTTCTTCGGCGGCTCAGGAGAGCCGCCCTCCGAGAGTTTGTCGTTCGGAGGGTGCATCTCCTGATGCACCGCTCTTTCTTCGGCGGCTCAGGAGAGCCGCCCTCCGAAGAGCCGCCCTCCGACCGACCCCCATTTTTCAACACAGCAGAGTTCAGCCAGTTGAGCGGCATCAGCCCAAACCAGCTTCGCCGCCGACGGAAACGCTGTCCACTGTCACGGCATCGGGACGAACGGCGAAAGTGACGACGGCGGTATCGGTCTCAATCGTCACGGTGAAGTGCCCTAGCGTCCGCATCGCCACTCGCACGCCCCGCAGCGGTTGCCCTTCCAAAACGGCGAGGGCTTTGTTGACTTCGTGCAAACTGCGGCTGAGTTCTTTGCCGCTGGGGGTTTTGCGGAACAGGTCGGTCAGGATGCGTTCACCTTCAGCGCGATAAAGTCGTCGCGCCCGTCCCGTCTCCAGCGCTAATTTCACCAAACCCTCCAGCAACGGCAATAAATCGGGCGAGACCGCCTTTTGCTCAACGGCATCAGCAAGGGCTTGGTAAGCACTGCGGCGCTCACCTGACAGCGCTGGCAACAGCGCCGCCAATTCCGCTTGCACCAACTCTTGCTCTTCGTCTGTCAGCGTTAGCGCTTCTGACGGCGTTTGTTCCTCCATTCGCTCGGTCACCTACTGTTGGAGAGTGGGCACTTGGAAGATGTGATCGGGCGGTTACCGAACCTGCCAACCGCCTGTCACTTTTCCTCAAGGTGCCCATGCGCTTCGCCTAAGATGGCGTGGACTTCGTGCTCAAAACCGCCCGTTTCAATGGGGCAGTGGATGCCGCATTCTTTGGGCGCGTTCGTTTCCCACCACCATCGCCCCGCACGGTCGTCTTCGCCCGGCTGGATGGAACGGGTGCACGGAGCGCAACCGATACTGGTGTAGCCCTTGTCGTAGAGGGGATGGTAGGGCACATTGTTGGCGCGAATGTAGTCCCAGACCTCTTCTTTCGTCCAGTCTGCTAACGCGTTGACCTTCACGATGCCGCCGTGGTCGTGGTCCAGTTCCACTTTCTTGATGTTCGCCCGCGATGCCCATTGCTCCCGGCGCAAGCCCGTGAACCACGCGTCCAAGTTTTGCAGCGCCCGCAACAACGGACGCACCTTACGGATGTGGCAGCAAAGCAGCCGCAACGGCACCGCTTTGTAAAACAAGTTAACGCCATGCTTGCGCACCATGACCTCCACTTCACGGTAGTCGGGAAACAGCACCTCAAAGCGAGCGTCAGGGTAGTGCTCTCGCACGCGGTCAAGGAACTCGTAGGTCTCTTGCGGCAACCGCCCAGTGTCAACGGTGATGACCCTGATGTCGGGCTTGAGCCGATATGCCATATCCAAGACGACCATGCCTTCCGCCTGCAACGCCGTCACGACCGCGATGCGGTCGCCGAAAGTCTCCAGCGCCCACGCGATCACATCCTGCGGTTCCTTGTCGTCCAGTTCAACGGCGATTTCACCGATCTCCAAGTCGTCAAAAACGACCCGCTGCTGCACCTGCTCAACCATCGGAATCCCTCCTGTCGGTGCGAGCGTAGCGCCCACAATTATAACAAAGCCGAACGGATAAGTCAACATTGAGTGACGGGGCACTGGGACGGGGCGTCAAAATAGGTGGCGGACGGTCACGACCGTTTTTGGAGGCGCCCAAATGATGCGAAATTATTTGGTTGCCGTTTGTTTGCTGCTGCCCATAGCGATAGGTTGGGGACGGCAAGCGGTGCCCTCGGATGTCACGCCAGAGGAGAGGCGGTTGGGCGAAGAAGCGGTTAAAGAGTTTGAGGCAAAAGTTAAGCCCGTTGCGGACCATCCGGCACTGCCTCAACTGCGGGCGATCGTCTCCCGGTTGGTGCCAGTGACGGAGCGCCCCAAGATGGCTTACACGATCAAAGTCGTGGACGACCCTGAACCAAATGCTTTCACTTTTCCCGGCGGGTTCATGTATGTGACGACGGGATTGCTCAAGTTGGCACAGAGCGAGCATGAGTTAGCGGCGGTGCTGGCGCATGAAATTGCTCACAACACACGCCTGCACGCGTTACGGATGGCGCGGAAAGAAAGCCAACTTTCGTTGCCTGTTTTGCTGTCCATGTTGGCGGCGGTGTTCGCGCGGGGCGAAGCGACCGCGCAAGCGGCACAAATCGTGTCTGGTGTGGTGCAGGTGATGTTGCTAGGCTACTCCCGCGATATGGAGCGTGAGGCGGACGAAGCCGCGTTCCGTTACCTGCGCCAAGCCGGCTACAACCCGGTCGGGTTGTTGACCTTTTTTGAGAAGTTAGCGCAGTTGGAACGGCGGACGACGCCCCCGCAATTTCTGCCCGGCTACTGGACGACACACCCAGCGGTGGAAGAACGCATCGGGGCGATCAAAGGGTGGTTGCAAGCGGCAGGCTTGCCGATCAACCGTCGTCCCGTCACCGGCGCCCTCAAAGTGGAAGCGCAGGAAATGGAAGTGAACGGACAAAAAGTCGGTGTGTTGCTGCTGAGCGGTGAAGAGTTGTGCCGTTTCGCTGCCGCTGAAGGTAAAACCGGGCTGGCACGGGCGCAAGAAGCGGCGCGGCGCCTTGACGCTGCGTTGGATGACGGGGCACAACCCTTTGCGTTTCGTTTGACCGTCGCCAAACAACGATTGACCGTTGCCGTAAACCGCCAAGTGCTGTGGGAGTTGTCGGACGACGACGCCCGCCTCAACCGACGATCGCTGGACGACCTTGCCAAACACATTCAACAGGCACTTACACGCGCCTTTTTGCGGGGGCGATTAGAAGGGCAGATTTGATGGCGTCAAAGGCGCAGCCGCCATACTTTCACCCGTTCGTCTTTGCTGGCGGCGGCTAACCAAGTGCCGCTGGGGTCAAATGCCAGCGCCAACGCCCAATTGCGCCCGCCGTCTTGCACCACCGCGACGCGCCAATCCGGAAGTCGCCACACCCGCAAGCGGTCGTCCATGCTGCAAGAGACAGCGACGAGACCGTCGGGGCGAAATGTGACAGCCCGGATTTCACGCTGATGCCATCCGGCAAGGCGACGGATGACTGCGCGGGTCACAAGATCCCAGACGACCAATGTGGCGTCTTCACCGCCAGATAGCACCCATTGCCCTGACGGGTGAAAGGCTAAAGCGGTGACGGCACCGGTGTGAGCGCGCCATCGGGCGATGGTGCGGTGACGGGCAATATCCCACAACCACACCGTTCCCTCCTCGTCCCCGACAGCAAGCAGAGCCCCGTTGGGATGGAACGACAAGGCGCGGATGGGCGGAAAGGCGTAGCGGCGCCCTTGTTGTCCTTCCGCGTGCAACGCCCAAAGACCACCTTCACCACCGGCGACCGCCCATTGCTCGTTGGGGTCGGTGGTGACAGCGGACAGTCGCCCCAGATGGGGGCGCCAAAGGGCGACAAGGGCGCCGTTGCGCCAGTTCCATGCCCGCACCGTGCCGTCCCAACTGGCGGAAAGGATTTGGTATTGCCCCCACAGCGCCAACCCACGCACGGAATCCGTGTGCCCCGTTAAAAGGCGCTCGCTCTTGCCTCGTTGCCAACGCCAAACACGCACCGTGTGATCGTGGCTGGCAGAGAACAACTTGCCACCGTCGCGCGAAAACACCACGCTGGTCACGCCTGCCCGATGACCGTGTAATTCGGCGGCGAGCCACAGTGGGCGCGTCCATTGCCAAATCTTGTAACCGCTTAGGGCGCTAACACCGAGTCCAAGGCTGGTCGCGGCAACCGCACCCAACAGTTGACGCCGTGTCAAGGGTGTCAAAGGAGGGGGGAAAAGAGCCTGGCGAAATGCACGGATGGAGGCAAACCGTTCGTGTTTGTCCACGCTGAGGGCTTTAAGGAGCGCTCTGCTGGCAAAGCGGGGCAGATTCGGAACAAACTGCTCAGGCGGCGTCAACGGGTCGGGACGACCGCTAACGAGTGCGTGTTCGCGCACCGTCGCTTCCGGCGGGATTTGTCCGGTCAGTGCGCAGTAGATGGTCGCCGCCAAGGCGTATTGGTCGCTGCGTTCGTCCGTTTCCCCTGCCATCCGATACTGTTCAGGGGGGGCAAAGCCCGGTGTGACTGCGCGGGCACCCGTCGTCGTCATACCTGTTCCCAGTTTAGCAACGCCGAAGTCCACCAAAAATGCCCGTCCGTCCGGCGCGATGCGGATGTTCTGCGGTTTGATGTCCCGGTGCACGATGGGTGGGGAATGGCTGTGCAAGTAATCCAATGCGTCAAAAACGCCCACCAACAAAGGCAACAATTCACTGAAACTCAGCCGCCCTTGCCGTTGGATACGTTCCCACAGTTCTTCGCCGGCGATGTAGTCCATGACCATATAGGCGCGGGGCTGTGGGATAGCCAGCGGCTGCTCGGTGAAAAAGTCGCTGACGCGAGGCAAATGCGGGTGTTGCAGTGTGGCTAACAGTTCTGCTTCCTTCAAAAAAGCGTTCAAAACGGCGGGGTCGTGGTTCTCTTTGATCGCCACCTGGCGCTGTTGAAACCGCGTGTCTGTTGCCAAATAGACCGCACCGAACCCGCCACAGCCTAACAAGCGTTCAATGCGATAGCGGTTCGCCAACACCGTGCCCCGCCCTAACAACCGTTGAAACGGTGCCGGCAAAGGTTCACCGCAGTGCGGGCAGTGGTGCACCGTCGTCGCACAGTCCGCACCACATTCTGGGCAAAACTGGGTCGGTATCGTCATTCGTTAACCACCCCGAACCGTTTCGCCGCCGTCACAAAACGGTCGCAACCAGAGTGCGCGCAGAACATGCTCGGTCAAGCACGCATCTCTCCAAGCCTCAACGATGAAGGTTGAAGCCCAATGCGTGTGCCCAACGCCGTAATTTGTTAGCCCATTCTGTCAACCAACATTGCGCCGCTTTTTGATGGGCTGGGGAAGCGGCTCTGATACCGTCTTGCGCGGCATCCCAAAACGCAAGAACATTGTCAAAGCGCTGAGCAGGGTCAAGGTGAAGGGCGACGCGCAGCGCCTGCCATACAGGTTCGGGGACGCCCAACGGTTTGGCGGGCAAATCGGGTTTGCCCTGGCGCCGGCGCGCCATGCGCGTGAGGGCATCCGGGGGCAGGCGTCCCGTGAGGGCAAACAAAAGTGTCGCCGCCAACGCGTATTGGTCTGCCCGGGCATCTACGGCGGCACCGCTTTGGTACTGTTCAGGTGGGGAAAATCCGTCCGTCCAAGCGACCAATGAACTGGAATGGGGGCGGGCAGGGTTGATCGGCTCCAGCGCTTTCGCCACGCCGAAATCCACCAACATCGCGTGCCACTGCGGTGTCAAGTGGGGCAAAAGGCGGTGTGCCAGCCGGTGCCCCATTTTCTCCGCAACCACCTCAAACTTGTGCGGCTCATAGACCCACGCCAGCAGCAAGGCGACCAAGTGTTTGCAAAACCGCTCACGACGGAAGTCAGGACAGTCGCAGAAGCGTGCGACAACGCCCCCGTCGCCCAAGATCACCCAGACCTGATACTCGGGACCGCCGGGGCTATCGCCGCCGAGGCAGACACCGCCCAAAGTCCACCCGTGCCGCTTCAATTTCTGCAGCCGCCAGCCGTCCTGCCAATAAGCCCATCCCCGTTGGAAGCGGGCGCGGTCGGTCAACTTGGCGATCGCCGTCTCGGTCAACCCCGGTGGCGGCAAGATGACCTCTTCCCAATCGTCTACGCTCGCTTGCGCCCAATAGCGGCGCAGCAAAATGTTGCTGGGCTTAATATCCCGATGGATGACACCTTGTTGGTGTAAGTAGGCGACGGCAGCCACAATTTGCCCGAACACTGCTTGGGCTTCTTGCCAAGTGAGGCATCCTCGGTGTGCCACCCACGATTCCAACGACTCGCCGGGCACAAAATCCATCACCAAATACGCCCGTCCTGTATCCTCGTCGGTGAACACAGCGTGTACCTTAGGCAGGTGGGGGTGGTCTAACGCCATTAACAAGCGGGCTTCGCGCTCAAAGCGGGCGACCGTGCGGTGGGCGAGGTTTTCTTTCAATGCGACCGTTTGCCCCGTTGCCAAATCTGTCGCACGGTAGACAGCACCGAAACCGCCGCTACCGCAAAGGGCGTCCACGCGGTAGCGTGCCCTGACGACGGCACCGCGCCCCAACAATTGGCGCAGCGGTGTCCCACAGCAGGCACATACCGCCGCCGTCAACGCGTTGTCCGCTCCGCACCGGGGGTTGGGGCACAGTTGTCCTTGCGCAACCCGAGTTTTCATCCCCAACACACCCCGCCGTTGATTTTAGCAGCGCAAGGCTGTGTTGAATAATGGCGTTCAGTCGGAGGGCGGCTCTCCCGAGCCGCCGAAAAGAGAGAAAGCAGCGCATCAGGAGATGCGCCCTCCGAATGCTCTCGGAGGGCGGCTCTCTGAGCCGCCGAAGGGAGAAAGCGGCGCATCAGGAGATGCGCCCTCCGAATGCTCTCGGAGGGCGGCTCTCTGAGCCGCCGAAAAGAGAGAAAGCGGCGCATCAGGAGATGCGCCCTCCGAAGTAGTGCAGAAAGGAAAAAATCAACAAAGCCCGGCACAAGGCAAGATATGCGTGGCACAATTAGCGGTGTTGCCGACGACCCAGAGTTGAGAAAGGAGACGGTGCAATGGTGCGGCGCGGTGTGCCGGCAATCAGCGTTATCCTTGCGTTGCAAGCGGTCGTGGTCGCTCAACGCGTTTGTCAATCCCCTGATGCCCTTTTCGTAGATAGCACCGCTTCTGCGCGGACACTGCACATGTTCATTTATGTCCCACCATCCACACCATCGTTTACCCTTGCCGTTTTTGATCAGGCTGATGACAGCGAAGTCGCGCAACCCTCGGTGTTCACCCTGCACGCGCCGAACGGCAGCGTCGCCATGCAACTCAACAAGCCGCAGCGCAAAGCGTGGTCAGAATATGCCATTGCGGTCGGTCCGCATTGGGGTATATGGCGACTGACGGTTACTGGTCCGCAAGCCCCATCCGGCGCGCGTCAACCTGCCCGTAACTTTTTTCTCGTCCGCACCGTCGGCGAGGTGGACTTGTATTTCAAGCCTGAACCGGTTGTGCTGGCGCGCGGTTTGCGGTTTGCCGAGCCCCAGTTTGGTGGACCGCCTGTCCATCAGTTTACCGTCCAAGTGCCTGCCCTTGAACGGGTGCGCTTTAACTTCCGCCGCCCTCAAGACCGGCAAACGGTGCAAGTGGAATTGACGCCGCCGAGCGATGTTGCGGCGCAACAACGGTGGGGTGGGTTGCCGCGTGGGTCATTGGAATTCTTGGAAGTGACGGGGACAAACCTGCAGGGGCTGTGGCGACTGACGGTTCGCGATGTGAAAGGCGTTTACGCGTTGGGCATAGAACAGGAGTTGCGGCTGTTTTGCACCGACCGCCCGTTGATGCCGATGCCGTATCGGGCAGTCGTCGGCACTTTTGTCGCTGGCGAAAACACCCTCGTCCCTGCCCGCTTGGATGTCACCGCACCCCAAACGGCGACGGAAAGTTATGTCGCCTACACCGATCGCATCGGTCTGGGGGTTCTGTTTCTGCTCCCTGGCATTACCTACCGCGTCACCGCTTCCCGAGGGATTGAGTTTGAACCGCAAGGGGTCATGGTAACCGACGCGCAAGGGTTCAGCGTGCCGCTCCGGCGCCGTTGGGTGCGCCCCGCTGGGTGGTATTGTGGGGACAACCATGTCCACACCGTTTACTCTGACGGCAACGACACGCCCGCACAAATGGTGGAAGCGGCGCGCGGTGAAGGGTTGGATTGGGTGACGCTGACCGACCATGGGGTCGGTCCTGTCATCCAGCAGGTGCTAATAGCCCATCAAGAAGCCCTACCGCTATCGGAGCCCGGTCGGTTCATCGTCATACCCGGCGAGGAGTTCACGACACCCAACTACCATGCCAATGTCATCAACGGAACGGTGCTGGAATTGCCGACGGCGCCTTTGCAGCAGGTGATTGACGCCGTGCTGAAAATGGATCGCCCTGACCGACCGATCACGGTTAAACTCAATCACCCCACTTGGGAGGGGACAGCGAAAGCGGCAGATTTAGCGCGCCGATTGGAGCGGTTGCCGTTGATAGAGTTGTGGAACAGTCGCGAACCGGAGGCGATGCGGCTGTGGTGGGAGTTGTTAAACAAAGGGATGCGCGTGTTCGCGGAAACGAGCACCGACACGCATAACCGCAAAACTGCACGGTTGGGACATCGGCGCACTTACATCTACTTGGGCGATACGCCCTTGACCGCTGAAAATATCGTGCGGGCGCTCCGCGAGGGGCGTAGTTTCCTCAGTCGCGGCGCGTTCCTTTTGTTCGCAGCAGACGGAGCATTGCCAGGTGACACGATAGCGTCGCCACCGAGCGGTGAAATTGCAGTGAAAGTGCGAGTGCTCAGCGCAGTGCCGGTTGACCGCATAGAGTTCATCTCCGAAGGCGCTCTCGTTCGGACAGTGGATCTCGGAGGACGCTTGGAGTGGGAAGGCGAGTTGCGCCTTGCCGTCAAAGGGCGTTGGGTGTTAGCCCAAGCGATGGAGAAGGACAACCCCGTGCCGCTGGCGATGACGAACCCAATTTTCGTGCGCAGGTAAAGAGCACCATAAACCCTCTACATTCGGAGGGCGCGTCTTTTGACGCGCCGCTTGCTTTTCGGCGGCTCGGGAGAGCCGCCCTCCGAGAGCATTCGGAGGGCGCATCTCCTGATGCGCTGCTTTCTCTCTTTTCGGCGGCTCAGAGAGCCGCCCTCCGAATAAACCCCTTATTCAATGCGGCACCCGCTTACGGAGCGGTTTGTCCTTCTGCGATGCGGACAGTGCCTTTGAGCAACTTCCGCAGCGCGGCGCGGGCAGCCTCTTGCTCGGCTTCCTTCTTGCTGTGCCCTTTGCCGCGCCCGATCGGCACGCCGTGAACGCGCACTTCGGTTACGAAGGTTTTCATGTGTTCTGGACCGACGGTGCGCACGAGGTGGTAAGTCGGGACGGTGTGGTAGCGGCTTTGCGTCAACTCTTGCAAGCGACTTTTGAAGTCCAAAATTAAGCGGTCGCGTTCAATGAGGCGGATGCGGCGCTTGAGGTGTTTGAGGACGAAACCCGCCGTCGTTTTCAGCCCGCGATCCAAATACATTGCGCCGACCAACGCTTCAAAGGCGTCCGCCAAAACCGACGGGCGGTCACGCCCTCCCATGCGTTCTTCGCCCTTGCCCAACAGCAAGTATTGCCCCAGCCCCAACTTTTTGGCGATGCTGTAGAGGATGGGTTCGCTGACCGAAACGGCTTTGATGCGGGTCAGTTGCCCCTCGTCCATTTCAGGGTATTCGTGGTAGAGGTAATCGCTGACGATCAAACCCAAAACAGCGTCGCCCAAAAACTCCAAGCGTTGATTGGACGGCAGGTTACCCTGATTGAATTCGGCGCAAAAGGACGGATGTGTCAAGGCGGTGTTGAGCAAGTCCAAGCGCCGAAACACAACGCCCAGTTGTTCGCAAAACAGGTTCAATGCCTCTCGCCGCTCAGCTGACAAACGGACAACAAGTCCATTGCGTCGGTGCACGAGGCGCACCAACGGTTGTAACTTTGTCCCTCGTCGGCGGTCTCGCTGCCGCATGGTCTCTCTCCCGTTCACCCGCCCAACAGGTTGCTGCGCAGCCCTGTTTACACTTCAGGGTGTTCCCATCTCCGCACGATAAGGGTGGCGTTGTGCCCGCCGAAACCGAAAGAGTTAGACAGCGCAGTGTCCACGCGGGCAGGGCGGGGATGATTGGGCACGACATCCAAATCGCATTCAGGGTCGGGGTGTTCGTAGTTAATGGTGGGCGGCAGCAATTGGTCGCGCAGCGCCAACAAGCAGATGATTAACTCCACCGCTCCCGCCGCTCCTAAAGTGTGTCCGTGCATAGACTTGGTGGAACTGACCGGAATTTTGTAGGCGTGCTCGCCCAACGCGCGTTTAATGGCGCGCACCTCGGCGGCATCGCCCAACGGCGTAGAGGTCGCGTGGGCGTTGATGTAGTCCAGTTCAGCGGGCGTTAAGCCCGCCGTCCGCAACGCCATGAGCATGCTGCGCGCGGGTCCGTCACCGTCTTCACACATCGCCGTCAAGTGGTAGGCATCGCCAGTCATGCCGAAGCCAGCGACCTCGGCGTAAATTTTCGCCCCGCGTCGCACGGCGTGGGAAAGGCGCTCCAAGATCACGATGCCCGCCCCTTCCGCCATGACGAACCCGTCTCGCTGGGCGTCAAAGGGACGGGAGGCTTTTTCCGGCTCATCGTTGCGGGTGGAGAGCGCTTTCATGCTGCAAAAGCCCGCCAGCGACAAGGGGGAAATCGCCGCTTCCGCCCCACCTGCAATCATCACATCTGCCATGCCCATTTTAATGGTCATGGCTGCCATCCCGATCGCATGCCCGGAAGTGGCGCACGCTGTGATGGTCGCAAAGTTGGGTCCTTTGGCGCCTGTCAAAATGGCGACATGCCCTGCAGCGATATCGGCAATCATCATCGGGATAAACCGCGGGCTGACGCCGCGCGGTCCTTTTTGCAGGAGGTTCGTGTGGTTTTCCTCCCATGTCCACGCCCCGCCGATACCGGAGCCGATGCAGACGCCGATTTGATCGGCGTTGTGCGGTGTGACGGTCAGTTGGGCATCTTGCAGTGCCATCGTCGTCGCCGCTGCCGCCAATTGCACATAGCGGTCCATCTTGCGAACTTCTCGGGGGTCAAGAAACGCTTCGGGGTCAAAATCGTGCACTTCGCCAGCGATCTGGGAACTAAAGGGCGTGGGGTCAAAACGGGTGATACGGCGAATGCCTGACCGTCCTTCTTTCAACCCAGCCCAAGTTTTCTCGGCACCCGTGCCCAGCGCAGTGATCAACCCGATACCCGTGATGACCACCGTCTCTGTTTGCCGCCATAACTCCATTCCGCAAGCACCTCGTTGTCCGATGGGGCGTCCCCCACTTCCGTGCGGTCTCCTGAGGTGGCGGTGCAGTTTAGACGCCCGCTTTTTCTTTCAAGCGCTGCTCCACATAAGTCACGGCGTCACCGACCGTGCGCAACTTTTCCACATCCTCGTCGGGGATGGTGATGTCAAAGGTCTCTTCCAACTTCATGACCATTTCCACAATGTCCAACGAATCGGCGCGCAAATCTTCCACGAACGCCGCGTCGGGTGTGACCTCTGACGGGTCCACCTTTAAGCGTTCCACGATAATGTCGCGCACCTTTTCAAAGACATCCGCCATCTCAATCCCTCCTTCGTCCACGAACGGTTTGCGTTTTGGGTCGTTGTGGCTGATGGTAGCCCGACGGTCTTTGGCACCGTTTGCGGTGCCGGTTGCGTTTGCCCCTCGTCGGGGATGCGCCCAGAAACAGCGTGCTAATAATAGCCGACGCATGGTGGCTTGTAAAGTCCAGCGACGGTTCCGTCACACCAGCCCACCGTCTACGACCACGACTTGCCCCGTCACATAGCGAGCAGCCTCCGATGCCAGAAAGGCGACGACTTCGGCGACCTCTTCCGGTTGCCCGAACCGGCGCAGGGCGATTTGATTCAAGTAACGGTCGCGGGTGCTTTCCGGCAGCGCTGCGGTCATATCGGTGACGATAAAGCCTGGCGCGACAGCGTTGACAGTGATGTTACGCCCGCCCAACTCTTTGGCGAGGCTTTTCGTCAACCCGATCAGCCCCGCCTTAGCGGCGGCGTAGTTGGCTTGACCGGCGTTGCCCATGATGCCGACAACGGACGAGATATTGATGATGCGCCCCCAGCGCTTTGCCAGCATCATCGGCAAGGTAGCCCGAATGCACAAAAACGCACCGCGCAGGTTGGTGTTGAGCACTTCGTCCCACTTGGCGTCGTCCATGCGCAACAGCAGGGTATCGCGGGCGATGCCCGCGTTGTTGACGAGAATGTCAACCTCACCCAGAGTTGCCCGCACCTGGTCCACCATTGCCGCGACTTGTTGCGAATCCGCGACATCGGTTTGCACTGCAAGGACCTGCTGTCCTGTCGCCTCTTGCACCTCTCGCGCCAACGCTGCAGCGCGCTCGGCGTTTTGCCGATAACAAAAAGCCACATGGGCGCCCCGCTGTGCCAGCAAACGCACGACGGCTGCCCCGATACCTCGGCTGCCGCCTGTGACCAGCGCTACCTTCCCGTCCAGCGCCAGCGCCCCGAACGCGTTAGCCGACATACAAGTCACCCCAAAAAAAAACGCCGCGTTCACATGCTGTCCAACGCGTTTAAAGTCTCTTCCAACGACTTGGGGTCTTCCACGCAGAAGGTCACGGCGTCAGGCACTGTGCGCCGCACCAACCCGGCGAGCACGCGCCCAGGTCCCAGTTCAACGAAAACCCGAACACCCTGCTCATACATCGTGCGCACGCAGTCTGCCCAACGGACAGGTGAAGTCAGTTGTTCCACGAGCAGTCGCTTCAAGGCGTCGCCGTCTGTAACCGGCTGCCCCGTCACATTGGCGACGATGGGCACCTCAGGGGCTTTGAACGGCGTTTGTTCCACATAAAAACGGAACTGCTCTTTGGCTGCATGCATCAGCGGTGAGTGGAAAGCGCCGCTGACTTTCAACGGCACGGCTTTGACCGCACCAAACTGGCGGGCGATTTGAACGGCGTATTCAACGGCGGTTACTTCGCCGGAGATGACGATTTGATCAGGAGCGTTGTAGTTGGCGACGGTGATGACGCCCTTTTCAGCGGCGGCTTGGCACAACTTCTCCACCTGCGCCAGCGAAGCGCCCAAAATCGCCGCCATGCTGCCTACAGGGGCTTGGTGCATCAACTCACCGCGTTTTGCGACCAGCCGTAGCGCGTCCTCAAACTCTAACGCACCGCTGGCGGCGACCGCCGTCCATTCCCCCAAACTGTGCCCTGCCACAAACTTGGGCTGCAAACCGCGTTCGGCGACCAAAACCCAGCAAACAAAACAGGTCGTAAAAATTGCGGGTTGGGCGTTAATGGTGAGCGTCAATTCATCGTCTGGACCGTCAAAGCACAGTTTGCTGATAGGACGCCCCGTCAGTCTGTCTGCCATCGCGTAAAATTCCCGCAGTTCGGGAAAGGCTTTGACCAAACTTTTGCCCATCCCGACCCGTTGCACTCCTTGTCCCGGAAACACAAACGCCAGCGCCATGTCGCTCCCCCTTTGTCGCTCCTCATCACGCCATCAATGTTGCCACGCCTGTCAGGGCGTGTCCGTTGCGCGCGCTGACCCGTGTCTTACCGACAGCGCGTTGGGGCGCGCCCGACGACAACGCCTCATATCCGAAGTACAAAACTCGCCCACGATAAACCGGCTCCGAAACTGACGGCGACGACGATACTGCCGTCTTTGATCAAGCCGTTTCGTTTCGCCTCATCCATCGCAATGGGGATGGACGCGGCGGAAGTGTTGCCATACTTGTCAACATTGACGAAGATTTTATCCATCGGCACGCCCAACCGTCGCGCCGCCGCGTCAATGATGCGGATGTTGGCTTGGTGCGGGACGATCAAATCCACTTGGTCAATGGTCAAGCCCGCTCTTTGGACGGCGGCGAGGGTGCTCTCCGCCATGACCCGCACGGCGAACTTGAACACTTCGTTGCCGTTCATGTAAATCGCTGGGCGCCCGTTTAACCCGATTGAGGACGGTGTCGTGCAACAACTTTGCAGCGCTTCCACTTTCAACAACGAACCACCGCTGCCATCGCTGCCCAAATCGAACCCGAGCAGCCCTCGCCCATCAGGGACGGGGGCAATCACCGCCGCGCCAGCGCCGTCGCCGAACAGGACGCAAGTTTTGCGGTCAGTCCAATCCACGACGCGGCTCAGCGTTTCTGAGCCGATGACCAAAGCGCAATGGGCAGCGCCGGTTTGGACGAACTGACATGCTGTGACGACGCCGTAAACGAAACCGGTGCAACCGACGAGCAAGTCAAACGCCGCCGCCTTCGGGGCGCCGAGGGCGTGTTGGACTTGACACGCCGTCGCAGGGAAAAAGTAATCGGGCGTGACTGTTGCAACGATAATCAAATCCACATCGTCGGCGGCAATGTTGGCGTCGGCGAGGGCTGCTTTCGCCGCTTCAATTGCCATCGTCGTCGTTGTCTCGTGGGCGGCAGCAACCCGCCGTTCTTTTATGCCTGTCCTCGTCGTGATCCACTCGTCGTTCGTGTCCACAAGTTTCTCAAGGTCAAAATTTGTCAACACCTTCTCAGGCACATACGAACCGAGCCCGACAATTCCCGCAGCCTTCATTGCCGTCACCTCATTTGCTCATTTTGACACATTGTTGCCACAACATTGACGCAAATCTTCATGTCCCCTCTTGCAAATATGCGGGCTTCGGGAAGATGATTTTTATCGGCTGGCGATAAATGGCGTGGCTCAGCACCAGTTCGCCTTTCTCCAGCCGAGTGATGTTGGCTTTCACCGACTGTTCAAGGAAGCGATAGTGCACGGCAGATAATTCTGCCGAGCCGCTACGCCCAACGACAATAGTGGAGCAGTTGCCCGCTACGCGTTCGTGAACAGCGCTCATGAATTGTTCAGCGCCAAAAAGCACTACACCCAATGACCGACCTCGTTCGGCGATGTCCAACACTTGCTCAATGATGGGCGACTCCTTTTCACGGGCAGGTGCATACTTGTTCAACTCGTCCACAAAGATGACGACCTTTTCTGGCAAATCTTCCCGCTCGCTTCCCTCTTCAGCGTAGAGCGCGTAAACTGTCCTCAGGATGTCACCAAAAACCAAAGTTTGCTCGTCGTCTGTTAGGCGAGCGATGTCAACGACAATGACTTCACCGCCACGCATTTTCGCAATCTCCTCGCTCAAGTTTCTGATGTTCCTTGCCCTTTGGCTGACGAAAACGCCGCTTTGGCGGGTCTCCACAATGCGCCGCAGAATGCGCCGAAAGCGACCGACAGAAACAGCCCTCACTTCACCCACTTGTCTTGCCTGTCCCGTGTTTGGGTCAAAAAGAGGTGGTCCGTTGAGAAGTGATCTCCAAGTAGTTGCCTGTGCCCAGTTCCTCTGCGGACCCCATTGTCCCGTGTTGGGGTCGGAGAGTCCCTGCATGATTTCACCGATGAGAGCACCAATCGTATCCCACGGATCGGGAATGTTAGAAAGCAGCAAGTCAAGTTTGTTGTAAGTATCCTGAAGCGAGTAAGCGTAAATTGACCAGTTGCGTTCGGGTAGGCGGAAACTGTTGGGGTAGCCTGTTCTGGGCGTCTCTTTTCCGTGAGGCAGCAAGTAGCGAACACTGTCAAAAGGCTTGGGCATCAAGCCCAACCGCTCCCATAGTTCGTGCTGCTCAGGCTCCAAACCGCCTTTAGGTGGCTGATCAATACTGAGCAAGTCACCGTGCTTGACATTTAGGATGATGACCCCGATTTTGTTGCGTAATCCCACTTGCTCGGCAGTTTGCAGTATGGATTGCAACAGGAACATGGCGTAACTGGTCTTCGTCGCTAAGCCCGAAATGCCCGTAATGTTCACATGTGCCCCTTCAGGTCCAAGCACATAGCGCAAATCCAAGTAAACGACCGCTTGTGTTCCGTTGGACATGCGGATGAGTCCGGCAGGCACGCGATAGCGCTCTGGAATTTTGTCCACACCCAACGCCACATGGATGCCTGCTTCATCGGCGAAGCGAACGGGGCGGTCACATTGGACGGGCATGTAAATGTCTTTGTCGTTGGAAAGCACTGCCACTTTAGCGACGGTCGTCCCTTGACGAACGGTGTTTGGTTCAACACCCACTTGCCCGAAATCGTTTGAGATGAAGTTGGAAAGGTGCGTCGGTGCATCGGTCGTGTGTTCCAGTGTGGTGACAATGCCAAAGGTGCGACTTGTCCCATCGTGGGCGACTTGTTCGGCTTCCACGATGTCAAAGGGGTTAACGATGACATCTGGCGAAAGCCAAAAAGCGAAGTTGTCAGAACTGGTGGGTTCAGTTGATGTCGCCGATACTAAACCAATGATGGGGCGCTCTTCGTTCATCGCGCTCACCTCCATCGCATCAGTTGTTGCACAACCTCCCGCGAATAAAAAGCGTTGCGGATGGCTTGTTCTGCCAAAAAGATGGGGTAAAGGTGAGCGTGCCAGCGACGGTCACGCCCGTGCGGTGTGACATTTCTTTCCGCCACCAACGCCTGCGAAAGCAAATCCAAAAGTTCTGTCGGAACGGGTTGCCGATCGGCGGTGACCAATTCGCATTTGACAACACCCATGAGCGGGTAATCCACTTGTCCTTGTGGGCGTAGCCGAACATACCAAAAGACAATTTGCCCGTCGTAAGCGCTGAAGGCGACCGTCCGATGCTCGTGCTTCAAATGTGCTAACAGGCTGTAAATGGAGAAACGCTGTGCCCTCGGTCCGCGCCCGAAGACGAATTGCGGGTCTTTGCGAAAGTTTTTGGAGACACCCAAAACAGGCGGAATTTGCTCGCCGTAATGTTGCTGCAGCCTCTGCAAAATCGGTTGGAACATCAATGAGCCGTCCATGACGAGCCAAGTTCTCTCGTTCAAGTTGGAAAGGATTTGCTCCATCACTTCCGCTTCCAGTTCCCGCATCTTGTAGCGGGTTTTGCCTCCCGCTCGCACCCGCAAATCAACATCGCCGTAAGAGCGACTGAATATGTCGGGCGCTGCTAAGTCTTCCAAAACGGCAGATGCATTCGTAAGGAGGTTCTCAAAGTATTGCCATGCTGTATCTGAAAGGCTTCTGCGATTGACGAGGATCAGATGGCGGGTCTCTACCTGCTCCCTTTGCACTGTCCCGGCATCGCGCCGCAAAAGGCAACAAGCGCCAATTTGAGCGTAATGGACGGGTGAACTGCGGTCACCTTCCAAGACAGTGCCGAGAAAATAAGAGCGGAGCGAACCGTCCAGAAAGTAGCGGAACAAATGTTGTTGGTTGCGAGTGACAGGCGGTGTCGGACGATAAAGGCTTTCCCGCCACCATTCACCTCCGTCAGAGCGCTCAAAGATTGTGTCAAAGATGGCTTCGTCGGAGTAGGCACGCTCCTCTTGCTCTTCGGCGTCGGGATGGAGCAAATCTTCCAGCGCCCCACCCGCTGCAGGGAGCACTTCCACATTTTTGCTCCATTCCCTCAAGGCATCACGAATCTGGCGAATCTCCCTCATCTCCCTCGCCTCCCAATTCAGCCAAACTCTGCTGAATGTCCCACAACTCTTCATCGGTCAAGCCCCAAAGTTTCGCCGCTTGAATGTCAATCTTTGCCTCAATCTCTCTCAAGCGTTTGTCATCCCCCGCCTTCGCCGCTTCGTGCGCCTGCTCCGATAACTCCGAAAGCCGACGATGAACAGGATTGGACGGGTCGTAGCGAGGGATGCGGATGTGCTCAAGGACATGCATAGAACCCATGCTTTTACCTCCCTCTTGGCTGTAGGAGACGGCAGCAAATTGAAATGGTGACGCGTTGACTAATGCTGCAATGTAGTGCGCCTCCTCTTTGTTGCTACATTCAACCAAAGTGACAGTTTCCTGTGGCACTACAGGTTTCCCTTGATGCAAGCCAATCACTGCTGCCTCAATTTGCGCAAACCTTGTCCACACCACCTTCCACGAAGCGAAGGTGTAGTCGCCGATTCGCTGAATGGCGTAGAAAGCCTCCTGCTGAAACTGCCTTTCCCACCCTGTGAAGCCACGCCTTCGGTCAAGGACTTCTCTGAATCGTGAGAGGTATCCAAAAGTGCGTGGATGTTTCTGTTGCATAGTCTTCATCGGGATTGGGCGCATCCGAGTTTCAGGGGTATGGGGCACGATGATCCATGCTGACGGTTCCGCCTGCCAGCGTCGCACATCTCGTCCCCGCAAAAGCGGATAAAGCAAGTCGGGTTCAATGGCTTCAGTCACCTCGTCCACCTTGACCTTAGCGCCCTCGGTGATGTTGCGCACCACCACCAGCCCATCGGGACGCTTGAGCACTATCTCTACCCAGTAGACGGCATTGGCGCCGCCGGTGTTGACACCCTCGTGAGCCTTGTAGTCGGATTGCCCAAGAACTTTGCGCACGGCACGAAGTGCTTTAGGGCGAGCAGTAAGCCAAGGAGAGGTAAAGTCGTCGGCGTCTACTGGTTCGGCGACAAAATTGAGCCGTCGTGTAGCAGCCTCTACTTCCTCTAAGGTGCTGTCGTAGGTGAAGCGAGCACCTTTCTTTTTTCGCCAAACGGTGTAAGGCACGGGATACTTTGTCGGCTTGCCTTTCTCCAAAATCATCACTGCCGTGCGGTTGGAAGCGCCCTCAAAAGGCTGAAGCGAGACCATGTCGTCTACATGGATTACGGACAAGGGTATGGCATTGTCTTCGTTCCGTGTAATGAGAAACCGACGGAAGCCTTTCCCTCCGAGTTCGGTTTTAAAGACCGACTGCGTTATGATAAAACCTAACTTGCCGCCCACTTTCAGCAACCCATCGGCAACTGTGTAGGTCATTAAGACTGAAATGTCGTCTTTAGTGAACGCCGCTCTCATCCCCTTCTGCTCAAACAAACCATACTTGAGCCAAATCGTGGCGATTGACTGCCGATACCCATCGGGCAAATGTTCCCAATTGACCCACGGCGGATTTCCGACGACATAGTCAAACTGTCCGACGGTGAGTGGGGCGAAGTTGTTTTTGAGCAGCCGAGCCCAAAGCCCATCCATGCCACTCTTGTGCAAGTTCAGCAATCGTTCGTAAAGTGCCCGCACCACTTCCGCTTCTTCGTCCGTCCACTCATCTGGCGTAAGGCGAAGGCTCGCTTCAATGCGCTTCAGGAAACTTTCAGGCTCAAGTTCTTTGCGGACGCTCTCTTCCAGCAAATCGCAAAAGCGGTCAAAGCGTTCTTTCGTGCACAAAACAGCAGGCACAAGGAATTTGCCGATAAAGGTCGGAAACTCGTAAGTGCCTTTCGTGAACAAATCTTCACCCATTGCAGGTGTGCGGACGGAATCGGCGAGGTAAACAGGGACGGTGATGTCGCCTCTGCGGTAAGGAAGCAAATCGGCAATTGCCAGCAAATAGTTGACTCTTGACACAGTGACTGCCAATGGGTTCAGGTCAAAGCCGACGACATTGTTCAGGATGGCATTGAGGAGTTCGGTTTCGTTGACCATCAACTCTCGTCCCAACTCACGCATTCTGGTGATGATGAGGACAAGGAAAGTGCCTGAACCGCAGGCAGGGTCAAGCCAACGCAACTTCAACAACTTCTCACGCAGTCGGCGTTCATAACGGCGCGGGTCGGCAGTGAAAAACTCGTTGTCAACTTGATTTAGCACCCTCATTGCCAGCCAGTCGGGCGTGTAGTATTCGCCGAGGTTGTGGCGGATTTCACGGGGCAAAAGGTAGTGGTAAAGCATCTTGAAAAGGTCACGACTCTCCTCGGGCACAACGGAAAGGGTTGCGGGGTCGTATTCGTCCAAGCGCCTAAGCAACTCGCGGATGGCAGCCTCAATGCGGTCGTTCCAAGCGTAGAGATACCAAGCGAAAAAGTCGCCTTCCAGCAAATTTGTTATGCCAAAGGCGCGGAAGATGCCGCCCGATTCCATCTCCGCAAGGCGACGGCGCAAAGTTTCGCCGTCAGCGGTCACCAATTCGCTGAAAGACGGGACGCCCAATTTGACCGCCAGATGACGAGAGAGTGCCAGCCATGCGATAAATTTGACCAGCAGGGCAAAGTAGGTGTGGAGACAGAAAAAGGTGCGTTCGGCTTCTATGACCGTTAGCCCTGCCTTGCGCGCCCATTTTTGCTTTGTTGAATTTTCCTTCATGCCAATTTTCGGCGGCTCAAGAGAGCCGCCCTCCGAATAAACCTTCGGCAACTCGGAGGGCGCGTCTTTTGACGCGCCGCTTTTCGGCGGCTCAGGAGAGCCGCCCTCCGAATAAACCTTCGGCAACTCGGAGGGCGCGTCTTTTGACGCGCCGATTTTTGGCGGCTCAGGAGAGCCGCCCTCCGACTGAACCTTCGGCGACTCGGAGGGCGCGTCTTTTGACGCGCCGCTTTTTGGCGGCTCAAGAGAGCCGCCCTCCGACTGAACCTTCGGCGACTCGGAGGGCGCGTCTTTTGACGCGCCGCTTTTCGGCGGCTCAGGAGAGCCGCCCTCCGAATAAACCTTCAGCGACTCGGAGGGCGCGTCTTTTGACGCGCCGATTTTTGGCGGCTCAGGAGAGCCGCCCTCCGACTGAACCCCATTATTCAACACAGCAGCCCATTTTTGGAGCGACTCTAATTTCCGCCCACCAAAGGCTTCAGTGTAGTCAATGGACTCGCTGAAAAAGACCCGCCACTGATTAAACAAGTTGACAACCATGCGGTTTCGTTGAGCAAGGGAAGTGTCAAGACCTTGTGTCAAGGCGCGTAGAATGTTCTGCGTGCGCAACTGCTCAATGCTGAAATCGCGATTGAGGTTTTCCGCCGTCAGTGCAATGCCCGATGAAAGACTTGCAAGCCAAGTCAGAAAGCGTTCAAGGGAATCCTTTGTGACAGGAACTGGATGCTCAACGGCAAAGCCTCCACTGCGGTAACGGACGAAGACGAGGTATCGTCCGTCAAAAGCAACACCAGCAACGCGGGTAATCTCTTGGCGTTGCCGTTTTGTCAAGCCTTCAATGTAACGCTTGACTTGCTCTACAGCGTGCCGTGTCGCCCTGTGAGAGAGGCTGTTGGAGAGTGTTCTCGGTCGCTCATACTCAATGACGAGGCGGTTAAACACGGCATCGGTGCGTCCTGTGGCAAGTGTGTATTCGGCATGAGCCAGAGGGTTCAAGCCGGCGCGCTCACAAAATTCGCTAAGCAGTTGGTCTACAGGCTGGCGGAATTCGGCTTCGTTGGGGTTGCGTGGGAGCAGTTCACCGATGCGCTGTAGCAATTTGCCTGCATACTCTCGGATAAGTTCGTCCAAATCGCGCCTCTTTCGCATCGTTTTGCACCCCTAAAGAGTATTAGGCTAAGTGCAGAATTTGGTTACCCTTGCCTGCCTCCGGCTCGTTCGGGCAGGAAGAGGATGCGCCCTCGCTCGTCGTAGCCTAGAATTTCTGCGTAGCGACCCCACTCCAAGATCACGGAAAGCACCTTTCTGGCTTCTGGTTCTGGCAGGTAGTCCCGAAGCCAAGCGAGAACCTGTTCTTCGGGAATCCTTGTTTGCTGAAGGAGTGCTCGGTGTAGCCGGTTGAGGAAGGGCACTTGTCTTAGGAGATGTTCGGCGAACATGGTCTTGCGCTTTTCGGCGTCGGATTCTGCCCATGCTAAGCCGGCGGGGGTGAGTTCCACATCGCCCCGTTCTACTCGGGCAAAGCCCAGAAGCTCTAAAGCCTCCAAGAGCGGGAAGAGGTCGTCCACTTCTAATCCTTCCTCTTCTGCCAGGAGAGGCAGATCGGCGCGTCCGCCGAGTCGGGCGATAGCCTCTGCCAGGCTCGTAAGGGCGCCCACATGAGCCTCATGGGTCTCAGGCAGGCGGACGAGATCTTTTTCCAGATGCCTCTCTGCTTCTTCCCTGAGGGTCAAAGCCTCGTAGATCCGGTCCACCAAGGCGCGGAAGGAGGGGTCAGCGGGGTCTCTGGGGTGGGGCAGAGAGATGGGGATTTCCTGACCGACCCTAGCGGGGATTCCCTGCAAGATCAAAGCCCGATCGGCTAAGGCAACCGCCTCCTCAATGTTGTGGGTCACTAAGAGGACCGCTTTAATGGACAGCCTGCCCGTTTGCCAAAGGTCCAGAAAGTCGCCCCTGAGCCCCTCGGCGGTAAGGGGGTCCAAGGCGGAGAAGGGCTCGTCCATGAGCAAGACCTCTGGTTCCACCACCAAGGCGCGGGCAAACCCGACCCGCTGCTTCATCCCTCCGGAGAGTTCTTTGGGCAAAGCTTTCTCAAAGCCGCGTAAGCCGATGAGGGCGATAGCCTCCAAAGCCCTTTGGGTGCGCTCCTTTAAAGGCACGCCGCGCGCCTCAAGACCCAAAGCCACATTCTCCAACACTGTGAGCCAAGGGAAGAGGGCGAAAGACTGGAAGACCATAGCCACGCCCTCCACTGGCGCCTCCACCCGCTTACCTTTGAAGAGCACCTCTCCTGCGTCCGGGGGAATGAGCCCTGCTAAGATACGCAGGAGAGTGCTCTTGCCGCCTCCTGAGCGACCTAAGAGTGCCACGATCTCCCCTTCCCTCAACTCCATGTTCACCCCGTGCAGGACAGGGTAGGTCGTTTCCCCTTCCCGATAGACCTTAGCCACATTCTTGGCTACCAGCAGCATGGTTTTTTCCTCCTATCCTAAAGGCGGAACCGCTCCTCGGCTAAGCGGTAAAGTCGTCGCCAGAGGAGGCGGTTTAGGACCACCACATAAAGGCTCATGACGGCGATGCCCAAGAGAAGGTGTGGTCCTTGACCCTCCTTCAAGGTCCACCGAGCGATGTAGGCTCCGAGCCCGGTGGCTTCAAGGGTGGTGGAGCCCCATTGCACCATTTCAGCCACAATGGAGGCGTTCCATGTGCCTCCGCTGGCGGTGATGAGGCCGGTGACCAAGTAAGGAAAGGTGCCAGGGAGAAGGAACCTTTTCCAGAGGGTCACCCCCCTTAAGCCGAAGCATTGGGCTGCCTCTTTGAGGTCTGCGGGTAAAGCCATGCTCCCTGCTATCGCGTTAAAGAGGATATACCACTGGGTGCCCAAGACCATGAGGAAAGCGGAAAAAATCTCCAAGGAGAGGCGGAAGCGCAGAAGGAGGAAGGCGCAAAGCGGGTAAAGGAGGTTGGCTGGAAAGGCGGCTACGAACTGTAGAAGAGCCTGGATCTTTTGGGCGAATTTCGGTCTTAAGCCCAACAGGATCCCCACCGGAACCCAGACCAAGGAGGCTAAAGCCAGTATCCCCAGCACCCGCACGAGGGTGAGAAGCCCTAAGTAGAAGACCTTGATCGCTTCCTTCAGCCCCAAGGGGTTAATCTGCGTCCAGAGAACCCAACTGCCCCAAAGGGAGCCCGCGACCAAAGGGGTCACCAAGACCCATGAGGGAAGAGCCCATTCCCACCGCGGGATTTGACGCTCCAGTTTCCAGAGGGTCTCAAGAAACCACAAAGAGGCGACCTCTGTCAACCTTCTTATGGCTTTGGTGCGCCGCAGAAGGTCCAGAACCCAACTTTTCTGTGGCTCCACTCCAGGGCGTTCCTCGTAGTTGAAGCGTTGGCTCCAAGCCACCAAGGGGCGAAAGAGCAGCTGGTCGTAAATGAGGATCACCAAGAGCATGGTCAAGGTGGCGAGGAGAAGGGCTCGGAGGTCCTGCCGCGCGATCGCCGTCGCCATGTAGGATCCGATGCCGGGGAGCTCCACCTGAGTCTTGCCCACAGTGATAGCCTCAGAGGCTACGACGAAGAACCACCCGCCCGACATGGACATCATGGTGTTCCAGACGAGACCCGGAACGGCAAAGGGCAACTCTAAGCGCAGGAAGCGCTGCCAAGGGGTGAGCCGGAAGAGTCGTGCGGCTTCGTCTAGCTCCCGAGGCACAGTTTTCAAGGACTGGTAAAAGCTGAAAGCCATGTTCCACGCTTGGGAAGTGAATACGGCGAAGATGGCAGCCATTTCGTAGCCCAAGGCCTTGCCGGGGAAGAGGGCAGCAAAGGCGCTAACGGTAGCCGCCAAAAAGCCCAGGATGGGCACCGACTGCAGGATGTCCAGAAGAGCCACCAAGAAGGGCTCAAGCCGAGTCTTGGCTGCCAAGGGGGCGTAGACCAAGGTGAAAATGATGGAGAGAACAAGGGCAAGCCCCATACGGAAGACAGTGCGCAAGGCGTACTCTGGCAGGCGAAGAGGGTGTAAGGAGATGGCTGTAGGTTGAAAAGGACCCGCGGCTTTTTGGGAAGCCTTGAGGAATAGAGCCAAAAGAACCAGCGTTAGCGCCAAAGCCAAGAAGTCATACCGGTTCAGTTGTTGGGGGACCCTCACCAAGGACGCAGGCATCTCCTTTCCAGTCAGACTGAGACGATACCGTCTCCATCGCGGTAGCGAAAGGGGGCGATGCACCGCCCGTTGAGGGCAACACCAGTGGTGGGGGTAATTGCGTGGCGTTGCCGTGTTCGGTTGCGCTGGGTCTGCGTGAGGGTAATCTTTGCGCGCGCCAGCGATTTCTCCACACACTCTTGGAGGGGTTTGTCCAAACCGCGCCTCTTCTGCATCTCTTGCTCCCCTTCCCGATAAGTGTCCTCACTTTGTCACTACAGAGGCGACAGTTTGAAGTTTTTGTGCCACTTTTTCGACGGCATTGGCGGTGACATTGTCCTTTGCGACGGCTATGGCTTTAGCGATGGCTTTGGCATCGGAAGCGCCATGGGCGATAATACAGACACCCTTGATGCCCAAGAGTGGCGCGCCGCCATACTCGCGCCAATCCAACCGTTTGCCTAATGCCCGCAGATATGGGCGCAAAAGTAAACCTGCAAGTTTCGTCCGCCAGTTTGTCAACATCAAATCCTTGATCTCACGCCAGATGAACAACCCAATCCCTTCAGCGGCTTTCAGCAAAATGTTGCCGACAAACCCGTCGGTGACGACCACATCGGCAGCGCCTTCCAGCAAATCGCGCCCTTCCACATTGCCGACAAAATTCAGCGGCGCCGATTGAAGCAGCACAAAGGCTTCCTTTGCCGTGCTCGTGCCCTTGATGGCTTCTTCACCGATGTTCAGCAATGCCACGCGAGGGGTTGAAATGCCCATGACGGCTTCGGCGTAAGCAGCGCCCATAAGGGCAAACTGCAAAAAGTGCTCAGGTTTACAATCCACATTGGCGCCGACATCCAGCAGCAAAAAGCGCCCTTGATGGTGGGGTAAAACGAGGGCGATGGCAGGGCGTGTGATAGGGGGCAAACAGCGGACATGTAAAGTCGCCGCCGTCACCGCTGCACCTGTGTTGCCGGGCGTGACGAACGCGTCCACTTCACCGCTGCCCAGCAGTTTCATCCCGACGACCAAACTGGCGTCCGGTTTGCGCCGCACCGCCACTAAGGGCGGTTCATCCATGCCGATGACTTGAGAGGCTAAGGCAAACCGAACACGCTCGCAGAGAGGGGAAGGAATGGTCAGGCTTTGTTGTGCTTCAAGATCGGCTACGATGGTGACGCTGATGTCAGGGTGCTCTTGCACCGCCGTCAACACGCCTGCTGCCAACACTGACGGCGGATGGTCGGCGCCCATGATGTCCACAGCGACACGCACGTTCGCCATCATCGTGCAGTCCCCAACCCAAAACCCGTTATGCTACATTGCACCGAAAAGGCGCCGCACGCCATTTTGGGGACACGAAGGCTAGGCTTTAGTGTGCCACTTGACACAGCGGGGCAGGTGCCCTGCCTTTTGAAGACGCTGTCCGATGACGGTCGGGCAGGCAGGGATGCCACAAACGCAACGAACTATAACGAAACTATGGGGTGTCCTCTTGTTGGCTGCTGCGGCGCTCTTTGACCCATGCGACTTTCATGCCTACACCTTCATAGTAACCGCAGAAGGTGCACGCGTGGTGCGGTCGGACCGGCTTTTTGCACTGTGGGCAAAGGTGGAAGGCGATGGGCGTAAGTTTCCAATGGGCGCGCCGCTTGTCACGGCGGGTCTTGGAAATCTTGCGCTTTGGCAGTCCCATCGGGATAAGCCTCCTTCGTCCTCAAGGGCTTTAGGCTTTCAAGCGCTGTATCAGCAGATCCAATGTCGCCCAGCGCGGGTCTTCGGGCGGCTGGCAGTTGCATTGCGTTTCGTTCAGGTTCGTCCCGCAGTAAGGGCACAACCCTTTGCAATCGGGATGGCACAACGGGCGCATGGGTAAATGCACGACTAGCGCCTGCCGTGCCAGTTCCCACAAGTCGGCGCTGTTGGCGTCAAAAATTGCCGTGATCTCTTCGCCCTCTTCCACTGGAAGCCCTTCCGCCAGCAAGTGGAAGGTGCGGATGCTGCATTGGGCTTCAAAGGGCGCCTTCAATTCCTGCACAAACACCGTCAAGCACCGGCTGCACTCCATCGGGACTGAGCCGGTGACTTTGCCGGTGACCAACACATAGCGCCCGTCCACATTGACGCCGACCGCTTCACCCCGCACATGCACCCAGTCGTCGCCGTCGGTCATTCGCACATCGGTCTCAAATGTCGCACGGATACTGTAGCCAGGATGGTTGATGACTTTGCGCAAATCCAAACGCACATAGTGCGGTGTCGGATGCGTTGTCGGGCGTGTCGGCATTGGTCAGTCGCCTCGCTTATCCCTGCGTCCTGACCCCGTGACCAGCCCCCTTGCAGGGATGTGATGGTCTCACCGAACATAGCACGCCAAGTGATTATAGCCGATCGCTCAGTTATCGTCAATGCGGTTTAGGGGATAGAGACGGCTTGGGGAGCGCGCCAATTAACGGTGAGGCGGCACAAAACCGAGTGGTCGTGCCGCCGTAAAGCGAAAACGACCGCAGCACCATCGCGAGTCACACACGGCGCCATCGCCCACCGGTCAGGTGAACATTGCGTGAGCGCGAAGGCTTTGCCGTCGCTGACGCGCACCGCCCACAGGTCCCGACGGTTCGGGTGCGTCGCCAACGCCATTTGGCGGGTGAACACGACGAATTGGCTGTCAGGCGTCCAGCAGGGCATGTCTTCGTCGGTGCGTTCATCGGTAAACAACGGGCGGGCGTTTGTGCCGTCGGCGTTCATCAGCCACACATCGGGGCTGTGCCGGTCGCCGCTGATGAAAGCGATGGTTTTGCCGTCCGGCGACCAAGCGGGCGAGCGCCCCCAACGGTCGCCCAAGCGCTTCAATTGCCGACGCGTTAAATCGTAAACGCAGAGAAAGGCGGTGCCACGCGCCGATTTGGTGAACACTACTTTGCGTCCGTCCGGCGACCATGTCGGGCGGGTGTTGAAGTCGCTGGTCGGGGTCAAACACTGCCACCGTCGCGACGCCACTTCCATGACGATCAGGTGCACGCCGCCAACCGTCGGGTGAGCAGGTTGGGTGTGAACGGCGCTAAAGGCTAACCGCTTGCCGTCCGGCGACCACGCCGGGTGAGCGATGCCGACTAAGCCGGGCACCCGCAGGGGAGTAAGGGTGCGGGAGGCAATGTCCAACAGCATCAAAGCGCGAAACCGCACGAACGCCACTGTCTTGCCGTCAGGTGCCACCGTCGGCTGCATGTCAATCGTGTCTGCCCTGTCCGTCAGGAACTCTACCGCCTCACCTCGCAGCCAGCCCGCCGATAGCAGTGCGACGCCGACGACGCTTGCGACGCTCACGGCGCTAACGAGCCACCATCGCCCAGCGCTCATCGTCGCTCCCTCCCCGCGATGCAGGGTCGCCGAAGGGGGGTGCCCTTTCGGCGTGCTAAGATTTTGCTGCCGCCGTCTTTGAGCCGTTAAGCCGTGTCAAGGAGGCGACCTGCATGACCGTGCCGTGGGAAACGCTGCGGGCAACTGACCCAGACATCTTTGACGCCATTCTCGCCGACATTGAGCGGCAGAACTTGTTCGTCAATCTGATCGCCAGCGAGAACTACACCAGCCCCGCCGTCTTGGCGGCACTGGCGAACCCGATGCAGAACAAGTATGCGGAAGGCTACCCTGGACGCCGCTACTACGGCGGCTGCGACTTCGTGGACATCGTGGAGCGGTTGGCGACGGAACGCGCCAAGCAACTCTTCCGTGCCGACCACGCCAATGTGCAACCCCATGCGGGCGTTCAAGCCAACATGGCGGTCTACTTCGCCTGCTTGCAGCCGGGCGATGTCATCTTGTCACCCGCGTTGGCGCACGGCGGGCACCTGTCGCACGGTGCGCCTGTCACCGCTGTCGGCAAGTTGTATCGGGTCGTCCATTACGGCGTGCGCAGGGACACAGAAACGATTGACTTTGACCAAGTGCGCCAACTCGCCGCAGAGCACAAGCCCAAACTCATCATCTGCGGCTATTCCGCCTACTCCCGCACCGTGGAGTTTGACAAGTTCCGCGAGGTCGCCGACGAGGTCGGGGCGTTGCTGATGGCGGACATCGCTCACATCGCCGGCTTGGTCGCCGCCGGAGCGCACCCGTCTCCGGTGCCTTACGCCGACTTTGTCACGACGACGACCCACAAGACGCTGCGGGGTCCGCGCGGCGCCCTGATTTTGTGCAAGTCTGAGTGGGCGCAAGCGATTGACAAGGCGGTGTTTCCCGGCAGCCAAGGCGGACCGTTTATGCATGTCATCGCTGCCAAAGCCGTTTGCTTTAAGGAAGCGATGACCGAGGCGTTTCGGCGCGACCAATTCCAAACGGTCGCCAACGCTAAAGCCCTCGCCGACGAACTGCAGCGGCAAGGGTTCCGAATCGTCGCCGGCGGCACCGACAACCACCTCATGCTTGTGGACTTACGCCCCTTCAACCCGGACTTAACGGGTGCTGACGCCGAACGGTTGCTGCAGCGGGCGCACATCATCGTCAACAAAAACGCCATCCCCTTTGACGAGCGCCCCCCGATGAAAGCCTCGGGTATCCGCATCGGCACGCCTGCCTGCACGACGCGCGGGATGCGCGCCGATGAAATGCGTCAAATTGGACGGTGGATCGCTCAAGTCTTGCGTGACCCGACAGACGAAACGATTGAGCGGGTTCGGGGCGAAGTCATGGAGTTGTGCCAACAGTTCCCCGTTTACGCTGAGTTGTGGGATGTGATGAAAAGCATCAGCCTGCAGGTGGGCGAGCCTGTCTGAGCGAATGCGGCATCAGCGATGCACCGCAGGAAAGGTTGGGTGTTGGATGGCGTTGTATTGCTTGATCGCCTTCGCCAGCGGCGCGGTCGTGATGGCGCTGGAAATTGTCGGGGCACGGTTGTTGCAACCTTACTTTGGCAGTGGTGTCTTGACTTGGGCGAGCGTCATCGCCATCTTCTTGGCGGCGATGAGTTGCGGTTACTACTTGGGCGGCGTCATCGCTGACCGCTTCCCCACGCTGGCGGGGCTGGGGGTTTTGCTGACGCTGGCGGCAGGCGGGATCGCCCTCGTGCCCCTGTGGGAGCGATGGTTGCTCCCCTCTGCCACCGAGCAGCCTACCGAGATGGCGAACTTCCTGGAGCAGGTCGCCGGGCGCTACGCCGTCCTGTTGGCGGCGGGGGTGTTGTTCTGGGTGCCTTCCATGCTGTTGGCGACGACCTCCCCCTACCTCGTGCGCCTTGCGTCCAAAAGCGTGGCGACGACAGGCAAAACGGCGGGCACCCTGTATGCCGTCTCCACGCTCGGCAGCATTGCGGGCACTTTAGGCTGCGCCTTCGCTTTGCTGCCCCATTGGGGGGTGCGAACCGTGCTGCTGCAGTTGGCTGTCGCGACAGTGGCGCTGGCGCTGCTATGCTGGCTGATGGCGCGCCGTTCGCAGGTAGCGGTAGGGGCAATGGTGCTGTTGCCCCTACTGACCGTCTCCTTCGCGACGGCACGGGTCATCTACCAACGCGACAGCCTCTATCACCGCATCGTCGTGGAAGAAGTCGGCACCGTCCGTTACTTGAAATTTGATGCCAGTTACCAGAGCGCAATGGACTTGCGCGACCCTGACCGGGCGGTGTTCGCCTATACAGACTACTTGCATTTGGGCGTCGTGTTCAAGCCCGACGCGCGGAAAGTGCTGTTCATCGGTTTGGGCGGGGCGACGGCGCCCAAAAAGTTCCGTAAGGACTACCCGCACATGACCATCCACATCGCGGAAATTGACCCAGCGGTCAAAGAGGTCGCCGAACGCTTTTTTGGCTTCCGTGAGGACGACCGCATGAAGGTCTTTTTGGATGACGGGCGCGTTTACTTGCGCAAGACCAAAGAGCGTTACGATTTGATCGTGTTGGACGCCTACTTTGGTAGCCGTTACGAAGTAACGCTGCCTTTCCACCTCGTCACGCGGGAGTTTTTTGAGGTGGTGAAGAGCCGGCTGAACGACGACGGGCTCTTGGTGTTCAACCTCGTCGGGCGCTTGGAAGGACCGCAGTCACGGGTGACCCGCGCCATCCTCAAAACGCTGCGGGCGGTGTTCCCCGAGCTTTACCTGTTTCCGGTGGAGTATCGGCAAGCGGCGTGGCTGTATGACCGGCGCAATTTGATCGTCATCGCACCCGTCCGCCCCTTGCGGTGGTCAGTGACCACGATCGTCGCCCGTGCCCTCAAACTGGTGCAGGACGGCACCGTCAAAATTGCCCGCTTGCCCGACTACGCCGCCGACCTTTACCGCAAGCCGGTCTTGACCAACGATGTCCCCCTCTTGACCGACGACTATGCCCCCGTGGAGTTCCTCAACCCGTAACCTTTAGGGGACTGCTTCAAGGCACTTCAACCTTAACTTTCAACTGCGTTCCCGCTACCAGTGCGACAGGGGACGGAAACTGCAAAGTGAGCCAATCCCCGTCCCGGTGCGTTTGCGCTTTGCGCGTTTTGCCGTCGTGCGTGACGGTAACTTTTATTCCGCGAAAGTCGCCGATGCGCCAGCGCAAAGTTTTCAGTGCAAATGTGCCACCCAAAATGTGCCAAGTCGCAACGGCGCGTTGGCGTGTAACCGTTTGCGCGAACACGCCCCAGCAAGTGCCAGCAGCGAAAGGGGCGCGAAAAGCGGAGGGCGAAAGGGCAGGCGCAAACTGGAGCGTTCCTGCGTGCCCGTCGCAACCGAACCCCATCGCTGCCAAAAGCAAACTCCAACTGGACAGGGCGCGGATGTAGTAGTGTCCGCATTCCTCCTCGGCAAAGGGGTTGCGTTTTGCCCCCGTGTAGCGGTTGCGAGCGCCTTCAACGAGGCGCAACGCTTCATCCGTCATCCCATTCCACAACAGCAAAGCAGCGACCTCGTATTCAATCCCTGTCCACACTTCGTCGCAGTAAAGGATGGGGCGCTGTGGTCTGCCCCCGTTGGGCCATGTGCAAATGAGCAACCCGCTTTCGTCGCCTTCAGCAAAAACCCGCTGGCTGTGCTGGAACCCGCGCAAACTTTTCCGCCAGTTGTAGCGGAAAATGCTCCACAGCGCCGTCTTGACCGTCTCTTCTGGCAACAGGTCGCCTAAGCCCAACACGCATGCCCACCATTGCCCCAACAGTTGGTCGCTGTGGCATCCGCGCCCCCAACAGTTGTTTTGCTCGTAAACGTCGGGGGATGCGCCGGGTGCATCGTAAGCGTTGATGAAAAATTCACCGTTCCAGCAACGCTGAATGTAGCCTGCCCGTCCGCGCTCAAACCGTTGTCGGCACTCCGCACGCAGCGCCGCATATTCATGCCGCCTGCGCCCTTCGTTGAACGCTCCCAACGCTTCTGCCATCCTCTCCACTGCCTTCAGCGCTGCCAGATACAGCGTGCCGATGAAAGTGTTGCTGCCGAAGGTGTGGATATCGTAAGTGTTGGGCTGTTCGCCGTCAATCACGCCGTCACCGTCGGGGTCAAACTGCTCAAAGATGTGCCGTATCAACTTGGCGACATGCGGGAACATGTCCGCCAGCCATCGCACATCGCCGCTCAGCAAAAATTCGCGGTAAGTTTTGAGCACTGCACCGAGCATGCCATCAAGGGCAGGGTTGTAGGGACCACCGATGCCCCGCTCCCACAACCTCGGCAGCCCCAGCGGGACGATGACGCGGTGCGGGATGTAGCCCTTTTCAGGATGCTGCTGCACTTTCCACTCCACAAACCGCATTGTCCGCTCCAGTTCGGGGAACACGAAAGCGATGCTTTGGGCGTAGTTGTAAACATGGGTGCAATTCAGCGGGCAACAGGCATCTGCACCTTCAAACCCGTAAAAGTTGCCGTCCTCAAGCCACATCACGACGCCGCTGCGCAAAATCGCCAAGTTGGACGCGATGGCGTCTTTGATGGCGTCGGGTAGCGCGTTGTCCCACAGCGCGTCGGCAAAAGTTTTCGTCTCGCGGTAAAGGCGCTCGTGATGGGCGATGAAAGTGCGGATGACAGACCGGGCATCTGCAAACCATGCATTGTAGCGGTTGCCCAGACGGTAGCGATACTCGTAAGGCAGCGCCCAACCGTAACGCCCCGTGCGGTAGCGATTGGGGAAATGCCACGCTATCGCGAAAGTGACCGACCGGCGCTCATGCGGTTGCAACGCAATTTTGGCGCTCACCGCCCCACAGCAAGTTTTGCCTGCCTCTGTGGGCATGGCGGACGGGCGGGTTACCGCAAACGCGCCGTCCTCGGCGAAATCTTGCCACATCGCTGCCACATCGTCGTGTTGCGGCAAAGCCGTTATTTGCCAACCCCGTTTATCGCCTTTCACCGCTAACGCCATCGTCCCGAACGCAGGCGCTGTTTTGCGCCAACCTGTCATTGGCAAATAGCGGACGCCACCCGTTTCTGCGATGAGGGTCCCGACGAGTGCCTTGCGTTGCCCAACTTGTCCCCACTCGTGTGGCGAACCGAATGCGATGAGCAAATTGCCTTTGCCGAGTTGGCAACGCACGATCAGCGGCGCACCGTCAGGCGTTTGCGCCAGAACTTGCACGGGCTCATCGCTGTGCATCCCGACGATTTGCCAAAATCGTTTGACCGTCAGCGCCCGTCGTGAACCGTTCATGATTGCCGTCATCGGTTCGCCCTCACGCCAGCGCAATTCCTGCCATCGCAACGGCAACCGTTGCAGCAACTTTTTCGCCGCTTCGGGGTCGGCGAAAGAGGGAATGGGCGAATCGCTGAAAACGATGTGGTCAACGAGAATGTGTCCCCAACTGCCCGTCTCCCTATCCACGATCTCCAACTGCGCCATTTTGCCGATGAACTCGCTGACATCCCAGCGTTCGGGCAACAGTTGTTCACTGTTGCGTCCCGTCGCTGTCCGCACCACTTTGCCGTCAACGAGCAAGTTTAGGCAGCAACGGTTGGGATGGTGACCGCCGCCGATGAGAAAGTGGACGAAGCGCTTGGTGATAGTGAACGGGCGTGAAAGCGCCCGTCCCGTCCCTGTATCATCGGGGTGGAAAGTGTTGACGAAAAACTTGCCCCGCCACCCTGAAACGGGTTGTTGCCAATTGATTTTGCCCGTCGCAGGTCGGTCGCCAAAGCAGTTGCCCTCAATCGTCCAACCTTCGTAAGTGCCCGTCTCAAAATCGGCAAACACTTCCGCGTCGCTGGGTGCTTTCGCCCACGCCTCCAAAACCGCCAACGGGTGTCGCTCCGTCCCGCACAAAACCAAGCGGGCGCCGCGCTCAACGGCGTCCAACAATTGGGCGAAATGCTCCTCTGTAAACGCTTCGGGTAGGTCGCTGAGCCACACCACGCTGTTTGTCGTTTCGCTCGGCAGCGGGATTTGAACGCTTTGTCGCCAATCCCAAAAGTGCACCGTTGCGTTTTCGCTCAACCGCAGCAGCCACGCCACTTCACCGTCGGGCGTAAAAAGTTGCACGGGCACATCAAACGCGTCGCCGTTCCCTTCACGCGTTTGGCAAACAAGCGTTGTCCAACCGTCCATGTGCTCAAGCGTGTTGAAGTTGCCGATGAACTCTTCATGGCACAGCGCCTTTTCGGGCTCTCCCAGCGGGCGATAGCCTTCCCAACCGACGATATTTTGCAGGTTCATCATCACGGCAGCCTCGACGGGCTGCTTTGTCGGGTTGTGCAGTGTGAAGGTGAAGACAGCGATAGGCATGGCGCTCTCTTGAGCGTTCAGCGGGATGAAAGGCGACCACGCCTCCAATTCCATGCGCACGGGCAAATCCACCTCGTAGCGGACTTGCAAGATGGGGAAGCGGTTGACGATGCGCAAGGACAGACGGTCAGGCGCCTGCAACTCAGCGACAGGCACCGTTTGCAATAAGGTCGCCTTTGCGGTGCGTCCTTGCTTTGCCCAAGCGGCAAAGAAAGTGATCGGGACGAGTGCGCCCAAAGTGCCGTGAGCGCCTGAATGGAAGTTGTTGACGATTTGCCACGCCACGAGTTGCCCCGTGCCCGCAAAACTCACATTGCCACTCCCGATCCCACCTAACGGAAATGCAAACACCCGCAAACGCTCACCCGCAAACTCCATGCTATCATCGCCTCCCACGCCGGGCATTGCTGCAACCTGATGGTCACTAAATTCTGTCGCTTTCGCGGGGAGTGTCCAATTCTGCGGACAGTCAAGGCGGTCATCGCCTGACGCTGTGTCGTTGAGGACGGAACGCGTGACAGCGCCGCAGCCTGCATCCGCGAGGAAGGGGTGGGGGACAGTCCCCTGCGCCTTGTCCCAACGACTGCACCCAATGTTCAGCGGTTCCCGCACAAAAGCCGTCACAGCCTTCCCTTTGTGGATGGGATTTCGTGGGCGATGCGGTCGGCGAGGGCGACAGCGTGGCGCAAGGCGACGGCGCAGGCTTTGAAAGCGGCTTCCAAGATGTGGTGCTTGTTTTCGCCCGCCAGCATCTTCAGGTGCAAGGTAAAGCGCCCGTGTAAAGCGAAGGCGCGGAAAAATTCCGTCGCCAGTTCCACATCAAAAGTGCCGACTTTGCCGCTCGTCGGCAGTTGAACGAAGGCGTTGCCGCGCCCGCTGAGGTCAAGGGCGCACAGCACCAATGCTTCGTCCATCGGGACGAAAGCGTTGCCGAAGCGGTGGATACCTTTGCGGTCACCTAACGCCTTGTCCATCGCTTGCCCCAACACGATGCCGACATCTTCAACGGTGTGGTGGTCGTCAATGTGCGTGTCGCCTTGCGCCTCTACGGTCGCATCAAACCACGCGTGTTTGAGCAAGGCGGTGAGCATGTGGTCAAAAAAGCCGATACCCGTTTGGACTTGCACGGTGCCTGCGCCGTCCAAGTTGAGCCAGACACGCACTTGCGTCTCCGCTGTTTGCCTTTGCACTTCCGCCGTTCGTGCCATGTCAATTCACCCGCTCCAATTATGCGCCGTCACCGGTTGCGGCTGGGCTCTATAGCCCAAAAGGTGACAGTTGCATCGCACCGAGGTTGAATTTCCCTTGTGACATTGCCTCGGAGGGCGCGTCTCCCGACGCGCCGCTGCGGTTTTCGTGCCGTTGTTTGGCGGCTTGGGAGAGCCGCCCTCCGAATAAACCCTCAACACCTCGGAGGGCGCGTCTCCCGACGCGCCGCTGCGGTTTTCGTGCCGTTGTTTGGCGGCTTGGGAGAGCCGCCCTCCGAATAAACCCTCAACACCTCGGAGGGCGCGTCTCCCGACGCGCCGCTGCGGTTTTCGTGCCGTTGTTTGGCGGCTTGGGAGAGCCGCCCTCCGAATAAACCCTCAACACCTCGGAGGGCGCGTCTCCCGACGCGCCGCTGCGGTTTTCGTGCCGTTGTTTGGCGGCTTGGGAGAGCCGCCCTCCGACCGAACCCAACTGTTCAGCACGGCATCGCACCGACAATTTTGCGGACAGCGCCGTGGATGCGTTGGGGTGTAGATGCCGACAAAATTTGGAGTTGGCTGTCTCTGTTTGCGAGGTGTTAAACGATGCGACGACGCTTATTGTTGCGCGCGCTCGGAGGTGCAGCGATGATGGCGACGGCGACGACTTTGACCCACGAGCAAGCCGCACAAACGCAATCGTGGTGGACGGAGTTGGGCAAGACGGGCATTCGGGTGCCGCGCCTGTCCATTGGGACGGGCACTTTCGGTTGGGGCGGTTCGTCGGCGCAAACGCGGTTGGGCTTTCAAGCCTGCGTGGGGTTGTTGCGTACCGCTTACGATTACGGCGTAACTTGGTTTGACAGCGCCGATCAATACGGTTCCCATCCCCATGTGCGGGAGGCGCTCAAAAGCCTTGACCGCGAACGGGTCGTTATCACGACCAAGACGGTCGCCCGCACGGGCGAACAAGCCCGCAAAGACATCCAGCGCTTTCTGAGAGAACTGGGCACCGACTACATTGACATCGTGCTGATGCACTGCCTCGTCGACCCCAACTGGACGGTGACGATGCGCCCCGTGATGGAAGCGCTGACGGAGGCGAAGGAGAAGGGCTACATCCGTGCCGTCGGTGTTTCCTGTCATGACATCCGGGCGTTGAAGGTCGCGACGGAACACCCTTGGGTAGAGGTCATCTTGGCGCGGTTGAATTACGCTGGTGTGCACATGGACGGCAAACCCGATGAGGTGCTGCCGTTATTGCGCAACGCAGTCCGTAACGGCAAAGGGATTTACGGCATGAAAGTCGTCGGGCAAGGGGAGTTGACCCGCGACCCCGAAAAGGCTATCCGCTACACTTTTGGCACGGGCGTCGTCGCAGCGGTCACCATCGGCATGGTGAGCGAGGCGGAAATCCGCCAGAATGTCGCCATCGTGCGGCGACTGTTTCCGCGCGACCAAGCGTAAGCGACGGAGGCGGTGAGCGGGCGTGAAAATCACGGGTGTCGAGGTCGTGCAAGCGGGCATTTATTTGCTCGTCAAAGTGGCGACGGACGAAGGCGTCGCCGGGTGGGGCGAAGGGTTGCCCGACCACTTTCGGTCGGTTGCCGCTGTCATTGACGAGAGCCGTCGTTTTCTCATCGGGCAAGACCCGCTGCAGGTGGAGCACTTGTGGCAAACGCTCTTTCGGGGGTTTTTCTGGAAAGGCGGTCCCATCCATTGCTCGGCGGTCAGCGCCATTGAGATGGCGCTGTGGGACATCAAGGGCAAAGTGTTGGGTGTGCCTGTTTATGAGTTGCTGGGCGGTAAGGTGCGCGAGCGTATCCGTCTTTACGCCCACATCGGCGGTGCGACGCTGGACGAGTTAAAGCGCAGCGCGGAACGCCGATTGCAGCAAGGGTTCACCGCTGTCAAGTTTTGCCCCGTTGACCCCACCCGTCCGTTGGAAGGTCCAGCGCTCATTCGCAAAGCGGCAGAACGCGTGAAGGCGGTGCGGGACATCGTCGGTTGGGACAACGATGTTTTGCTGGATCTACATGGGCGGACGACACCGGCAGTTGCGCTGCTGTTGGCGGAAGAGGTGGCGCCTTACAAGCCGATGTGGATTGAAGAGCCGTGTCAACCGCTGAATGTGGAAGCGCTAGCGGAAGTGGCGCAAAAGTCGCCCGTGCCCGTCGCGACGGGAGAGCGGCTGTGCACCCGTTGGCAATTTCGGGAAGTGTTGGAAAAACGAGCGGCGGCGGTGCTGCAACCTGACCCGTGCGTGTGCGGGGGCATCTTCGAGTTGCGCAAGATTGCAGCGATGGCAGAAGCCTACTATGTCGGCGTCGCCCCGCATAACCCCTACGGTCCCATCAACACGGCGGCGGCGCTGCAACTGGCGGCGTGCATCCCCAACTTCGTTATCCAAGAGCACATCACTTTGGGCGAGGGTTATTTGCGGCAACCCTTTGAGCAAGTCAACGGTTATGTACCCGTGCCTGAAGGCGTCGGGTTGTGCGCGGAGCCCGATGAGGCACAAATCGCGGCGTTGCCTCACAGTTACCGCGAGCCGCCGCTGGTGCACTACGAGGACGGGGCGGTGGGCGATTGGTGATGCCTCAGGTGCACATCACTGTCGGCGACGAAGGGTGTCAAACTGCCAACAGGCTGCGGGCAATCGCCATCGTCGTGGACGCACTGCGGGCGAGCGCCACCATCGCAACGCTGTTGGGGTGCGGCGTCGGTGAAGTCTGGGTCGTCGCCGAAGTGGACGACGCGTGGCAGTTGAAACGGCAAATGGCTGATGCATTGTTGGTCGGCGAACGCGGCAGCGTAAAGGTGGATGGGTTTGACTTCAGCAACAGCCCGACGGAAATCGCGGCGGCAGCAGAGCGCCTGCGCGGTCGGCGCGTCGTGTTCACTTCCACGACAGGTGCCAAGCGCCTTTTGGCATGTCGGCAAGCGCAGGCAGTGTTGGTCGGCACGACGGTGAACGCGACGGCGGTTGCGCAGGTTGCCCGCGTCTTGGCGGAGAGGTTCACGGCACCCATCGTCATCGTTGCAGCGGGCGTCGTCGGGCGTGGAGTGGAGTGGGCGACGGAAGACATCGCAGCGGCATGGCACATCACAGACCGCATCGGGCTACCCGTCGGGCAAGCGCCAGACCGCCCCGAAGGCGATTTGATAGCCGTTTTTGGTGCGAGTTTACACGGGCGTGAGTTGTTGGCGCTGGGGTTGGACAGCGATGTGCGGTGGTGCGCTCAGACCGACATCGTCACAGCGGTGCCCCGCGTCGCAGCGTTTGTGGGCAAAGCGGCGCGCGTGGTGGCGAACTAAGTGGACGACGCCTTGTTAAGCACAGCGGCGACGATGCGCCCGCGCGCCAAACGAACTTGTTCCCGCACTTTTTGTAGGTCGTTGCGTGTCGTTCGGGACGCTTCGGCGACGACAACGACGCCGTCGCTGAGGGGAACTAAAAGCAGGGCGTCGGCGTTCGTGAGGATGGGCGGAGCGTCTACGACCACGATGTCGGCGCGTTCCCGCAGGTGGGCAAAGATAGGGGCTAACCGCTCCGTGTCACTGCTGACCTCAGCGGATTGTCGCGCGCTGATGAGCCACAGGTTGGGCAGAGAGGTCGGCACCATCCCCTCAGCGATGGCAGAGGGGTCATCGGCGGAAATGGGGAGCGCATGGCGGCTGGTGACATTGAGCAGAGGGTGCGGTGCCTCCGTATGCCTCCAATCCACGAGAACGGTTTGATAACCGGCTTGGGCCCATGCAGTTGCCAGTGCGGTAGCGATAAAAGTCTTACCTTCCCCGCCATGGGGACTGGTCACCAAAAGGCAACGCAAAAATTGGTGTCCGTCGCCGAGAAACTTCAAATTCGCTCGCAGGAGGCGAACGGTCTCAGCCGCGCTGTCGGAGGATTGCATCCACGCAAGAAACGATGCAGCGGTCTTGACTTGCGGGAAACTGCAAACGAGGGGCGCATCTAACGCGCGGCGCAATTCGTCGGGCGTTTGCACTGTGTCGGTATAGGTAGACCAGATCAAGGCGAAGGCAAAACCCATTATTGTGCCCAATGTCACCGCCATGACGAGGCTCAGCAAAGGTCGTGGCGATACAGGGGCTTTGGGGGGTGTGGACAAGTCAACGACGACGACCTGGCGAGTTTGTGTCGCCTCTTGCAAACGGTTCGTTTCCAGTTGCACTAACAAGTTGGCGTAGACTTGCTCTAACGCTTGCTGTTGGCGCAATAAAGCGGCGAACCGGCGCTGACTTTCCGGCAAAGACGCCAACCGCTCCCTGAGCAACATCGTTAAGCGCGAAAGCCCTTGCAAGCGTGCCGCCATTGCGAAACGGTTTGTTTCTGCTTCCACCCAACTTTGCCAGAGCAATTGATAGGCGGGGTTAGGAGCAACTTCTGGTTCGCGCACCAGTTGTCGGGCGCGCTGAGCGATTTCTCGTTGTAATGTGCGGATGGTGGCGTCAAGTTGGCGCAGGGCGATGTGTTCTGGGGTGTAGCGGACGAGGTAGTCAGCGCGTTGAACTTCCAGCTGCGCCAACTGTTGGCGTAGTTGTTGCACGATGGGGTCTTGCCGAACGACAGTCGCAGAGATTAACGGCTGTTGGCGTTCCAACTCGCGGCGCAACCGTTCGGCAGTTTGGTCCGCTGTCGCCAGTTGCGCTTGCAAAGTGCTGCGTTCCGCCTCCGCTTCGTAAAGAGCCTTGACAATTGCCTCCGTTTCCTTGACGATGTCCGTGAAGCCTAAGCGCCGTTTCGTAGCGGCGATTTGAGCGTCCAAATCTTGCAGTTGACGCTCTAACGCTTGAACATGGCGCTCCAAATAGCGGCGTTGTTGAGTGATATCAGAAGTTGCGTCCTGCGCCAGACGCTGGGAGAGCGCCAGCGCAAAGGCGTTGGCGAGGGCAGATGCCCAACGCGGGTCAGGGAACCGCACGGTGATCTCCAAGATGTCCGGTTCCGTCGTTTTCGTCCGCAATGTTTTCAAAGCGGCGCTTTCGTCTAACGGACGGGGCAGGGCAGGCAGGTTACGGCGGCGCAGCAACGCCAACGCCTGTCGGGCACACGAGCGGGTGCGCACCAAGCGTTCCACCGTTTTCAGGCTCAGGGTGTTTGAGGGCGGTGACGAAGGGTTGATGCCCCAATTGGACAGCATGGACGACAGCCCCGATTGGGCTGCTGGCTGACGGACCCGCACTAAACTGGTCGCTTCGTAAAGGCGCGGGAGAAAAGGTAAGGTGACAAGGGTGGCAGCGACGCACACGATAGGTGCCACGACCACCCATTGCCACCGCTGCCGCAATACCCACAACAACCGTTCCAAAGAAAACGCTTCAGGCTCGTCGCGGTGTTCGTCCATGGTTGGCGAGTCCGCCATCAGCAGTTCGCTCCTTTCGTGCGGTGCCGTCAGTTTAGATTTTGTCCTAACCGCTTTGGGCGTTCAAGGGCGACAGAGGTGTATCTTGCTTTGGCACATCACTGTGCCAAAAAATTTAGGATGTGCACGCTTAAAGGTGCCGCTTGACGGAGGAGGTCACGCTTCATGCCGGGGCAGATGCTATGGTCTGCGTGGCTGCCCGCCATCGCTGCCGGAGCGGTTGGCGGTTGTGTCGTCCTGTTTGCGTGGGTCCTTTGGCTTTCGGTGCGGCTGCAACGCTTGCACCGGCTGCTGCAGCAGTTAGCGCCACGCGGCGCCGAGCAACCGTTAGACCAATTATTGGAGCGCTTGTTGATCAAACAAGAGGAAAACCGCACCTATCTGGCGGCATTGGAAGGGCGCGTAGACCGATTGCAGTTGCTTTTGCAGGGGTGTTTCCAGCGGGCAGGGTTGGTGCGCTTTGACGCTTTTCACGACACGGCAGGGCAGCAAAGTTTTGCCCTTGCCTTGCTGGACAACCGTGGCAACGGCGTCGTCATCACTTCCCTGTTTGGTCGGTCGGAATCGCGCTGCTACGCCAAGCCCATCGCGGGCGGCAACTCCAGTTACCCCCTCTCCGACGAAGAACGGGCGGCGATCCGCCAAGCGATGGAACAGCCTATCGGGCACCAGGAGGCATCGGTGCGCCATGCCCACTGACCCAGCCGCACAGTGGGACGATCGCGTGGAGCAGTTGCTGCGCCAAATCACCGTTGAACGGGTGCGAGGCAATTGGGCTGCGGCGCAGACTTTAGCGGAACAAGCGTTGGCGCAGGCGCCGAACCGCGCCGACCTACACGAATTGTTGGGCGACATCTTACAACACATGGGCGACAATGAAAGGGCGTTGGCGTGCTACCGTCGCGCCCTGCAATTGGAACCGTCACGCCTCTCCGCTGAGGAAAAGCTCGCTGCCGCGTTACTGGCAACGCAAACCTTTGAAGTGCCAGATGACACGGCGCCGGCGTTCCCCAAGAACCCGGCTGTCGCTCTAACCCTTGCCATCGCGTTGCCGGGCATGGGGCAGGTTTACAATGAGCAATGGCTCAAAGCCATTTTGTTTTGCGTCGGCACTCTGGTGCCCGCAGGCGGTTTCCTGCAACTCTACAAGGCGTTGGCGAGCACCCTCGTGCAAGCGCCGCAGGCGCCGCTGACATCAACGCTCGCCTTCACGACCCTGCTGCTGGGCGTGGTCACACTAGGCATGTGGGTGTGGGGGATTTGGGACGCTTATCAAACAGCCAAGCGTTTTCAGCACACTGCCCCATCTTCCCCACCGAGCGTAAAGGGAGGCAGGGCACCTCAATGACACCACCCAACCCGTCAGCCGCATCGCTCCCCGCAGGTTCCCCCGCCTCAGGCAGCAAGTGGGCGATAGCGCTGGGTGTAGCCATCGTTATCGCTACCGGTGTGATCGCCGCGCACGGGCGCGTGAGTTTTCCGTCTCTCTTGTCAACGCGCCTGGAGGCAGTATCGGTGCAATTTTACGATGTCCAGACGGGTCAACCGGTTGAAGATGGACTGTTGCGTCTTTGGCGGTTGGCGCAGGAGCAACGATTGGCTTACTTCGTTTCCGTGATGCGTCTGCCGCCGCGTTACGGGTGGGGGGTGATGCAAAGCGTTTTGGGGTGGTTATGCCTTTGGTTCGCTGCAGGGTTGGTGGGGCTTTTGCTGCGTTGCCCTTTGTCTTTGGCGGCATGGTGGCAGTTGGGCGCATGGATAGCCGTTTTGGCGCTTTGGCGGTTGGTGCAAGCCATCGCTGTCTCGGCGTGGCTCTGGTTGCCTGCGGGGCGACCGGATTTGATCAACGCCCTCGTGGACATCGCCTTGGGTGCTCCGCCATCGTTTGCGAAAACGGCGGCGGTTTTGCTGCGCGGCTCTCTATGGCTGCTGGCGCCCGTTGCCCATGTCCTCTGCCTGTTTGTGGTGCTGCGGAAAAAGTGGCAGTGTCGCCTTGCCAAAGCGGTGTCAGGGACGATGCTGACGGTTCTTTTAGCGCAAGGCGCTTACGCGTTAGCGATGCGGGCGTGGTGATTTGCGATGCACTCTCTGAGGCGTTGGACGACGCGGTTGCAGCGCCCCTTAAAGGAGACTTTGCAGCGCGCTGTCGCCGAAGGGCAAACGCCCGGCGCCGTTCTCTGCATCGGGACGGCGGAGAAGGTCCTTTGGCTCTACGCCTGCGGCTATCGGCGGGAAGTGCCGACCAAGCAACTGATGCGCCCCGACACGATTTTTGACCTCGCGTCGCTGACGAAAGTCGTGGCGACGGCGCCTGCCATCTGCTGGCTCTGGCAACAGGGACAAGTGGACCTGCACGCGCCCGTCCGCCGCTATGTGCCCGAATTTTCGGGCGGGCACAAAAACCGCGTGACGGTGTTGCATTTGCTCACCCACACATCGGGGCTACCGGCTTTCAAAAACTATCTGCAGATGGGGATGCGGGGTGACACCATCCTTGCTGACATTTGCCGCACCCGCCTACAAGCGTTGCCGGGGACGCAGTTTTGCTACAGCGATTTGGGCTTCATTTTGCTGGGCGAAATCGTGCGGCGGGTGAGCGGGAGGGATTTGAACGCGTTTTGCCGGCACCATTTATTTGCGCCCTTAGGGATGCGTCAGACACGCTTCAACCCGCCCAAAAGTTGGCACGCCCGCTGTGCCGCAACGACTTGGCGGGACGGCGTGATGCTGCAGGGTGTCGTCCACGACCCCAACGCTTACGCGTTGGGCGGCGTCGCCGGACACGCCGGGCTGTTTTCCGTCGCCACCGACTTAGCCCGCTACTGTCAAATGCTCTTGCGGGAGGGCGAATTGGACGGGGTGCGAGTGTTTGAACCCGAAGTGGTCCGGGCGATGCGCACCGACCATTGCCCTGTTAACGGCGTGCAGCGCGGTTTAGGCTTTGATATCCATTCGCCCTATTCGCCCCAGATGAAGGGCGATAAACTGCCTGTCAGCGTTTTCGGGCACACCGGCTACACCGGCACATCACTGGCGGTTGACCCCGTTGCGGGCATCTTTTTCGTCCTGCTGACCAACCGCGTCCATCCCGACGATACCCGCAACATCGCGGCGTTGCGCAAGGCAGTCGCCAACTTCATTGCCGAAGCAGTTTACGGGCGTTAGCGCCGGCGGTCACTGGCGAACACGGACCCGCACGGCGTCCCAATCCCGCACGCGGTCAAAGTTGCGGTCTATGTTTTCCACGCTGCGGCTGATGTGCCGCAGGTGCTGTTCAATGGAGCGCAGCAGGCGCGTTGATTCGTCGCTCTGGGCGACAGCGTGGGGCAAAGAAGTGTTCAGGGCGCGACCCAGCCCAAAGCCCAACGCAACGCCGAGGAAGAAAAGCCAAACGCTTATTCGCCAATCTGTCATGGGCAATCACCTCGGTCGCAAAATTTAACATCGGCGTGGCATGGAGCCAGCGCACCGCAAAGTCGTTTCGGAGGGCATGCTTCCGACTGTGCCGACGGTGGCAAAAGACGCCTTGCTATGTCCTCCGCAGTTGTGTTGAAGTGGAAAGCGTCACTCTCTCAAAATGCACGCGTGCACAGACCCAAACCGATGTAAAGGAGGCGGATGAACGACGATGACGGCGGAACAAAAGTTCACCGCGTGGCTTGCGGGAGCTGCTGTTTGCTTTTTGCTAGCGGTCGTCGTCGGTGTGTCGGAAGGACCGCGTTGGGCGGTCGGTCCGCTCATTATCTTGGCGCTGTTGTGCTGCGTCGGTATGATCAACAACGCTGTGGAGCAACCCGCAGCAAAAGGGCACGCAAACCCCCGCCCTGCGGGGCAACGCCCTGCCGTGGCTACCAACACACCGCAACCGCAACGCCCTGCGGGGGCGCAGACCGAGGCGGAACCTGCCAGCGAGGAAACGGTCAGCGAGCCGGCATCGTCGTAACGGGGTCGTTGTCAGTGGAGGCGTTAACCCCATGAACTGGCGTGAAGAGCGCGCCCTGCGGCGCGCTTTGGTCGCAGCGGGGCAACGACTGTGGCGGCAGGGGTTTGTCGCCCACACAGATGGCAATGTGTCCGTCCGTTTGGACGCCGATTGGGTGCTCATCACGCCCTCCGGTGCCAACAAGGGGACGCTACATCCGCACCAACTATTACGCGTCGCCCTCGCCGACGGGCATTGGGATGGTGTCGGTAAGCCGTCGGTAGAAACGCCCATGCACTTGGCGATTTACCGGCGCTACCCGCAGGTGCGGGCGATCGTTCATGCACACCCGCCTTATGCGACAGCCTTCGCCGCTGCCGGATTAGCGCTGACGGAGCCGGCGTTCCCTGAAATGGTTGTGCGTTTTGGCACCGTGCCGTTGGTGCCTTACGCCCCGCCAGGCACAGAGGAGTTAGCCGAACGGGTCGCTGAGGCGTTGCAGGGACATTCAGCCGCCTTGTTGCAAAATCACGGCGCCATCACGGTCGCCGCGACCTTGGAAGACGCCTGCGGGCTGATGGAAGCGTTGGAATGGACGGCGAAGGTGCTCTGGCTGGCGCGGGCGCTGGGCGGTGCCCGTCCACTGCCCGCCGACGAAGCGGTGCGGTTGCGCCAGCTGGCGCGCAAAGGACCGTGAGGCAACGCCCTTGACAAAGGTGCTGCAAAGGGCGACAATTACGCCGGCGCGAGCGGCGGCGGAGCACACCCCGTCAGGGGGTGAAGACAATGGAGGGCGCACAAGCGGGCGATGCTTTTACCGAGATGCTGCAAAAAGGTAGCCACGCCGTCCAACAGCGCCGCCTCGATGTCGCTGTCCCCCTGTTGGAGCAAGCGGTGCAACTGCGCCCTGATTCCTTTGAGGCGCGCTTTTGGTTGGGAGCGGCTTACGCCTTGCTGGAACGGTGGGACGATGCCGCTCAACAGTTGGAGCGTGCCCGTGACCTCAATCCCCACGCCCCGACGGTGTGGTTCAACTTGGGTGTTGTCTACTGGCGCTTGCAGCGGGTGGGCGAGGCGGTAGACTGCTTTGAGGCGACCCTGCAGTTGGACCCCAACCACCAAGGCGCCAAGCGGGCGCTGGCGACGATTGTCCAGTCGCGGGTGGACACTGAGTTGACGCCGCTGTGACCGGCACCGCACCGGCTCAAGGCGGGGGCACCCGTTGAGGCGCGTTTTGGACTTGGTAGTGCCTGCAGGATAGCGCAGCACTGCCATGGGCAATCGCGTGTTGCCTGCACCCCATAAGCCCCTGCAGTGCAGCAAGGGTAACGGACTTTGCACTTCGTCGCAAAGGATGGCAACCTATTTGACGGCATTGGGCAGCGGCAAGGAGGGAAGTCCGCATGCACCAGACCTTTTTGCCCTTTGAGCAGGAAATCGCCGAGTTGGAAGAGCGTATCACCCACTTGCGCAGTCAAGGGGAAGAGGAAAGAGCGCGCGATTTAGAAGCCGAATTGCAGCGGCGGTTGCGTGAAATTGCCGAACACCTGTCGCCTTACGAACGGGTCATGTTGGCGCGTCATCCGCTGCGCCCTTACGCGTTGGACTACATCAACGCCGTCTTTGATGACTTCGTGGAGCTGCACGGCGACCGTTTGTATGGCGACGACCCCGCCATCGTCGGCGGGTTGGCATGGTTGGACGGTCAACCCGTCGTCGTCGTTGGGCAACAGAAAGGGCGCGACGCACAGGAACGAATCCGACGCAATTTCGGCATGCCCCATCCCGAAGGCTACCGTAAAGCGTTGCGGTTGATGCAACTGGCGGAACAGTGGCGCAAACCGTTGATCACTTTTGTGGACACGCCCGGTGCGTCGTGTTTGGACGACGATGAGCGCCGCAACATCTGCGGTGCAATTGCCCATTGCCAGATGTTCATGGCTGGGATGACCGTGCCCAATATCGCTGCTATCATCGGGGAGGGTGGCAGCGGCGGGGCGATCGCCTTAGCCGTCGCCAACAAGGTCCTGATGCAGGAAAACGCCACTTATTCGGTCATTCAGCCCGAAAGTTGTGCTGCCATCATCTGGCGCGACGAGAAACTCGGTCCAAAAGCCGCCGAGGCGCTACAGTTGACCGCACGGGACGCGTTGCGGTTGGGGGTCATTGACGAAATCGTGCCTGAACCGCCCGGCGGCGCCCAGCGCGATTACGCCCAAGCGGCGCGGTTGCTAAAAGAAGCCATCGTGCGAGCGTTGGCGGAGTTGAAACAACTGACGCCAGAAGCCCTTCGGGAGCAGCGCTACCGCAAGTTTCGGGCGATGGGAAAATGGCTGGAAACCGACCCGACGCCCCTTTCTGCTGAGAGCGACGCTTAAGCGCGACGCCATAAATCGTCTTTCTGCGGCAGTTCCCACCGAGGCAATAGGCTGACTTCCAAACCTAACTGGTCACAGACGCGCTGCACGACAAAGTCGACGAGGTCTTGCACCGTTCTGGGGAGGGTGTAAAAGCCTGGGTTGGCGTCCACGATGACGGCGCCCGCCTCAGTGACGGTGACCATGTTGCGCAAGGTGATGAGGCTCAGCGGCGTTTCTCGGGTGACCAAAACCAACTTGCGTCGTTCCTTCAGCATGACTTGGGCAGCACGCCCGATCAAATCGTCGGCAAACCCCCCTGCAACTTTGGCAAGGGTATGGGTGCTGCAAGGGACGATGACCATCCCGTCGTAGCGTGCTGAGCCGCTGGCGGGCGGCGCCGTCAAGTCTTTGGGATGGAACGGGCGCACTTTCGCTGGGTCTATGCCTAGCGCCGCCAAATCGGGATTGTGATGGCTGAGGTTGACACCCAGTTCGTGAGCGAACAACATGCGCCCTTGCTCTGACATCACAAAGGCGATTTCAGCGACTTTTTCGTGTTGCGCCAAAATGTGCAGCAGCCGTTGGGCATATAGCGCACCGCTGGCACCGGTGACGGCGACAATAACGCGCATCGCGCACTTCCCCGTCCTTTCCCGACACTGGGCGTCTGAGCGATAGCGTGACACAATTTTGAGACGCTTTCAGGGTTCTGTGCCTGCGGGGCGTTTGCGGACCAAAAGGCACGCCCGCTCCGACAGCGTCAAAGGGCAGGGTGACCCCTCTGCTGCGAAACGACAGCATCGCATGATGGGGGGCAGCCAAGCAAGGAGTGACCCAACGATGAGCGAGCCCGACCGCGAGTTCGCGGCATTGGATTGGCTGTATCAGGAAATCATCTTGGACCACTACAAGCGCCCGCGCAATTTTGGGACTTTGGAGGCGCCGGATGTCGCAGTGGAAGAGGAAAACCCGTTTTGCGGTGACCGCATCCTGCTGCATTTGAAGGCTGACGGCACTCGTATCGCTGACATCCGCTTTTCTGGGCGCGGGTGCGCTATCAGTCAAGCGTCGGCGTCCATGATGACCGAACGCGTCAAGGGGATGGACTTAGAGGACGCCTTGCGGTTTGCCGAAGAGTTTCGCCAAATGATGCGGGGCGAGAAGCCTTTCCCGCCCGAAGGCGCACTGGAAGACTTAGACGCACTGCGGGGCGTGCGAGAGTTTCCCGTCCGCATCAAATGCGCCACTTTGGCGTGGGACCTGTTACAGCGGTCCTTGGCGCAACTCTTGGAGGCGAAGGAGGGTTGATCGTTTGTGCGGCTGTATGTGCAGGTCAACGGAGAACGGCACCGCTTCGCCGGCAACATGGCGACCGTGTTTGAACAGTTGTTGGATGTCGCTGGTGAGCAGCGGTCGGTACGGGTGTTGACGATGTTTTACGACAGCACCAAAGAGAAGCGGCGTTTCAAGCGGGAATGGCGCGCCGCCGGCAAAGACTTGCTGCAAACAGCGCGCAACTATTTGGCGTGGTGGCGCACCGTTCAAGCGCGCCGCCAACGCCCCTCTGCGTCTTAGAACGCCGTTAGGCGCCGGGGTGAAAGCCGCGCCCCCGGCGCCGACTTCAACACGGCGCTCGTCAATGTTTCACTCGTCTTGTTTTTCGCTTTCCACAGAAGACGCTTTGGGTGTTGTGTTGTCGTTGCTGCTACTTCCTTTGCCGTAGTCGGTGACATGCCAACCGCTGCCTTTGAAAATGATGGGGACTGGGCGAAACAATTTGCGGGCGGGTTGCCCACACTTTTCGCACCGCACCTCAGGGCGTTCGTTGACCCCATGAACGACTTCAAAGGTGTAATCGCAGGCGTCGCAGCGGTAGTCGTAAACGGGCACTGTTCGGTCACCTCCTGCTGGGTTGGAGTGTCTCGCATGGCAAATCCCGACAGGGTTGACAAAGTGCGCAAAAATTTTAACGGCGTTGCTGCCGTTGCCGAAAGGCTCAAAAGGAGCGCGTTGAACTGCGATGGAATGTCCGCTGCAGTTACCGACACTCTTGACGCCCAAAAAGACAAAGCGGGTTTTAGTGGCGATGAGCGGCGGCGTGGACAGTTCGGTGACCGCTGCCTTGCTCAAGCGGCAAGGCTATGAGGTCATTGGGGTGACTTTTCGTTTGTGGGCGGGCAACGAAGGGCAGGAACACGCCAAAGCCTGCTGTGGGATTGACTCCGTGGAAGACGCCCGCCGCGTCGCCCAACTTTTGGGCATCCCCCACTATGTCTTGAACCTGACGGACGCCTTTGCCCGCACGGTTGTCGCCGACTTCATTAACGAGTATGCGTCGGGACGGACGCCCAACCCATGCGTGCGGTGTAACGAGTTCATCAAGTATCGGCTCTTCTTGCGCAAGGCGTTGGAGTTGGACGCTGACTACATCGCGACAGGGCACTACGCCCGCATCGTCAAGAACGGGCGTTACCGTTTGCTCAAGGCACTGGACGCGCAGAAGGACCAAAGTTATGTGCTTTACATGCTGACCCAGCCCGTGCTGGCGCGGACGCTGTTGCCGTTGGGCGATTACCGCAAAGTGGAGACACGGGCGCTGGCGCGACAGTGGGGTTTGCCCGTTGCGGCGAAGCCGGACAGCCAAGAAATTTGTTTCGTGGATGGCGACGACTATCGCGAGTTCTTGCGCCGGCAGCGCCCCGACTTGGTTAGACCCGGACCGATCGTTACCGAGGACGGTGAAATCGTCGGCACCCATATCGGCGTCGCTTTCTACACGGTCGGGCAACGGCGTGGGCTGGGCGTCACCAGCCGCGACGGTGAGCCATGGTATGTCGTGCGCATTGACGCTGCCACTAACACGCTGGTCGTCGGGAAACGGGCGTCGTTGCAGGTGCGGGCAGCAGTGGTGGACGCGGTGAATTGGGTGGGTGGTGAACCGCCAGCCGCACCGATGCGCGCTCATGTCCGCCACCGCTATCGCGCGCCGGACGCGTTGGCGTGGGTGGAGCCCCTCCATCAACAGCGAGTGCGGGTCGTTTGGGATGAGCCGCAGTGGGCGGTCACACCCGGTCAAATCGCCGTCTTTTACGATGCTGTGACAGGTGAAGAGGTGCTGGGAGGCGGCACGATTGTGGCGACGACCAACCAGGCACCGTGACGCGCGCCTGAGTTGCACCGCAACGGCGGACGGCGCGCCTCCAAGCGAGGTGAAGTCCATGCCTGTCCGAGACGACGCGATGTTGACTGAACGGCGTAAGCGCATTTTAGGGGCAGTCGTGGATATGCATGTCCGCACCGCCCAACCGGTCGGGTCAAAGCCGTTGGTGATGGAGTATCGGCTGAACATCAGCCCAGCGACGGTGCGGTTGGAGTTCGCCGCGTTGGAGCGCATGGGGTTGATCTTTCAGCCCCACACCTCATCGGGGCGGGTGCCCTCAGACATGGGCTATCGGGTGTTCGTGGACGAAATCTTGACGACTCGCCCCGTGTCCTTGCACCGGCTGCGGTCGTGGGAACAGCGGTTCGCCCAACGCTACGGTGAAGTGCGTGACCTATTCGGAACGGTGTGCCAGTTTCTCAGCCACAGCACCGACTATGCGGCGTGGGCGTTGTTGCCCCGCCGCGATACCGAGCGGGTGAAGGGCGTGCACTTCAGTGTTCTGCCCGACAAGCGTGTGGTCGTGATGGTTTTGGGGTATCGGCTTTTGCACAAAGCCGTTTATGTGCCCGAACAAACGGAGCCTGACCAGTGGCAGTGGGCAGCCAATTGGTTAACGGTGCACTTGCGCGGGCTGACTTTGCAGCAACTCGTGCGGTTGTCAGCGCACCATTGGGGTAGCGACGCCCTGCGCCGACACCCGTTCCTGCTCACGGCGCTCAACCTGGTGAAAGAAGTGACGGCAGAAGCGTGGCAAGCAGAAATTTGGCTGGAAGGGTTGTCGCGGGTGCTGCGCGAGCCGGAGTTTCAGCATCTGGAGCGGGCACAACGGCTCATCGCGCTTTGGGAATCGCCCCAGAAACTGGCGGCGTGGTTGGAAGAACACATAGACCGCGCCACACCCCCGTCGCCCCGAGCGCGGGTCTACATCGGTGCGGAAATCCCGTTCGCGGAACTCGCCGATTGCAGTCTGGTCGCGGCGCCGTGCTTTGGGGAAACGGTGCCGATCGGGTTAATTGGCGTGCTCGGTCCCAAACGGATGCGCTACGCCGAAGTGATTCCCATCGTGGAAGGGTTCGCCCAATTGCTCTCCAACGCGTTGACCGTCGCCCTCAGTTGAAAAATTGGCGGCATTGGGGCGCTGTGCAGTGGGGTCGTGCCATAATCAAGCGTGGGCACAGCACCCGCAAGGAGGCTTGCCTTGATGCACGCGAAAAACGAAGCCCTTGCGGCACTGGAGGCGCTGCACCAGCAGATTCTGGTTTGCACCCAGTGCCCCTTGCACAAAGGGCGCACCCATGCCGTTCCAGGCGAAGGGAACCCCAACGCCAAAGTGATGTTCATCGGCGAAGCACCCGGTGAGCAGGAAGACGCTCAAGGGCGCCCTTTTGTCGGTCCGGCAGGGCGGTTTTTGAACGAACTGTTAGCGCTGGCGGGCTTGAGCCGCGACGAGGTGTTCATCACCAATGTCGTCAAGTGTCGCCCACCGAACAACCGCACGCCGACCAACGATGAAATCCTGGCGTGCCACCCTTATTTGGAAGCGCAAATCGCGCTGATTCGCCCGTCAGTCGTGTGTTTGTTGGGGAGCGCTGCGTTAAAAGCGATGCTCCCAGAACTGAAAGCGACGGTCACGCAGGTGCACGGACAACCCTTCGTGAAAAGCGGGATCGTGTTCGTGCCGCTTTTGCATCCCGCAGCAGCGTTGCATCAACCGAAGTGGAAGGATGTGTTGCGCCAAGACATGCTCAAACTCAAAGCGTTGCTGGCTGAACTCAAAGGGCGATGACGCGCTTACCCTGCGCGATGCGGGAGAAGCCTTTGACGGAGGTGGTTTTCAATGGCAGGGCATTCTAAATGGCACAACATTCGCGTCCGCAAGATGCGCCAAGACCTCGTGCGGGGGCGGTTGTTCGCCAAGTTGACTCGCGAAATCCAAGTCGCCGCACGGTTGGGCGGACCTGACCCCGAGACCAACCCGCGCTTGCGCGCCGCCATTGACCGTGCCAAAGAACACGGCATGCCGATGGAAAACATTGAGCGCGCCATCAAAAAGGGCGCCGGCGAACTGGAAGGCGAGCAGTTTGAAGAGGTCATCTACGAAGGCTATGGTCCTGGCGGTGTCGCCATCTTGGTGGAAGCGCTGACGGATAACCGCAACCGCACGACTTCCGAGCTGCGCCGCATCTTCCAAAAGCACGGCGGCAGTTTGGGCGAAGCCGGCAGCGTCGCTTGGGTGTTTGAGAAAAAAGCCCTCGCCGTCGTGGATGCGAACGCAGTGGACGAAGACACGCTGCTGGCGTGCGTGTTAGACGCCGGCGCAGAAGATGTCCAGCGCAAAGACAGCACCTACGAAATTCTCGCAGAGCCGCGTCAATTGCACGCTATCCGCACTGCGCTGGAACGACACGGCATCCCTTACCAAATGGCGACAATTGCCAACATCCCCAAAACGACGGTGCCCGTAGAAGGCGACGACGCTCGCAAATTGCTGGCGCTGTTGCGCGACTTGGAAGACCACGACGATGTGCAAAATGTCAGCGCCAACTTTGACATCCCCGATGCGTTGTTGGAAGAGATAGGTGAAGCCGCTTGACCGGCGCGTCAAGCGCCCTTCAACGAGGTGACACCCTGCATGCACCGATGGCTTTTAGTGGCAGTCAGTTGTGTGGCGCTGCTTTACGGTTGCGCTAACCGTCAACCGGTCGCGACCGTCGGCGGGCAAGTCATTGACCGCGCCACTTACCAGCAGACGCTGGAGCGGTTCTACGGTCGGTCTGCATTGCGCTGGCTCATCCAGCGGGAATTGCTGCGCCGTGCCAACGAGCAACAAAAACTGATCAGCCCCAAAGATGTGGAGCGCGAATACAAAAACGCCATCCGTCAGATGGGCTTTCAAGACGAGTCGCAGTTTCTCGCCTTTTTGGCGCGCCAAGGCTTAGACAAGGAAGCCTTCTTGGCGGATCTGGAGTTTAACCTCATCTTGCAGCGGCTGCGTGAAGCCGCTGTTAAGCCGACGGAAAAGCAACTGCGGGAGTTTTACGAGCGCAACCGACTGGCGTTCGCCCAGCCGCCCCTTGTCCGCGCCTACATCCTGCAAGCCCCGACGCAACAGCCGCTGCTGCGGGAAAAACAACTGATCGCCAAAGGCGAAGACATCGCTCAACGGGCGTATGAGTTCTACAAGGACAACGCCGTGATGCGGAGCCGGCGCGGGTTAGTGGAGGTGGCGTTGAACGACCCTCATGTGCCGCCGTCGCTGGCGCGTTTGCTGGCGCAAGCCCCGCCCCATCAGTTAGTCGGACCGCAACTGGTGCCTGAAGGGCGCTTCTGGGTGCTGGTGAAGGTCGTGGACCGCACACCCCCGTTGGTGCCGCGTTACGAAGACATCAAGCCGATGGTGCGTGCCGCGTTCGTTCAGCAATTTGGTCCGCCGCCGGAAGCCATCTTCCGCTCATTGGCGCAAAAGTTCCCTGTCGCCGTCCAAGACCCTCGCTTCAAGTTTTTGGAAGACGAAATCCGCACGCAGACGATGGTGGAAAGCCCCAGCGCCTTTCAACCACCGACCGAAACGCCAGAGTTGACCCGCCCGCCCAGCCGCGAGGGAGGAGGGTTGGAGCGGCATGTCCGCTAACTTGCCCGATGATCGGTTGGGCGCGTGGGTGGAGCGCCTCGCCGAGGTCATGGCGACCTTGCGTGGTCCGCACGGCTGCCCATGGGACCGCGCCCAAACCCATCAAAGCATCAAACGCAACACCCTTGAAGAAGCCTACGAGGTCGTCAGCGCCATTGAGGACGGCGACGACGAAAAGTTGCGGGAGGAGTTAGGCGACCTGTTGTTGCAGGTCGTTTTCCACGCCCAGATGGCTGACGAACGGGGTGCGTTTGACCTCACCGCCATCGTCCGCCACCTCGTGACCAAACTCATTGAACGCCATCCCCATGTCTTCGGCGACAAACGCGTGGAGACGCCTGAGCAAGCCCTTCTCCAATGGGAGCACATTAAGGCGCAGGAGCGACAACGGGACGGGTCGCTGATGGACGGGCTAGCGTGGGCGTTGCCGGCGCTGATGCTGGCGCACCACGCCCAAAAACGCGCCGCCCAAGTTGGCTTTGACTGGTCCGACCCGCTGCCCGCCCTGCAAAAACTCAAGGAAGAAGTCGCCGAAGTGGAGGCGCTTCTCAACACCCCCGCATCGCCCGAACGCCTCGCCGATGAACTCGGGGATTTGCTCTTCGCTGCCGTTAATGTCGCCCGCTTAGCCGGCGTGCACGCTGAAGATGCGTTGCGGGCGGCGGTCCGCAAGTTCGTCCAACGCTTTCAGGCGATGGAAATCCTTGCCCGCCAACGGGGCAAAAATCTTGCCGACATGTCCCTCGCCGAGATGGACGCCCTCTGGGAACAGGTCAAGCGGGACGAAGAAGCGGGTTAGCCCACGGACGGCGTCGCGTGCCAGCGCTCCATGAACCGGGCGAGAACGGATCTGAGGGTCAACAAATCTTGCTCTCGCACCCACTCCTCGTCGGAATGGGCGACGCCCAGCGACCCTGCCCCGATAACGACAGCGGGGATGCCGCGCTCCAGAAAGTTGACAGCGTCCGTCCAACTGAAATAGCCGATGGGCGATGGCTCCGTCCCCGTCACATCGGCGACCGCCTTTTGCACCGTCCGAACGATCGGAGCGTCTGCGTCCATCGTGACGGGCTCCGCCACATCGTCAATGCGCGCTTCCGCCTTGAACCGCGCTGCGAAATCGCGCAGTAGGTCAGCGACTGCTGCCGCCGAGTAGCCTGGCAGCACCCGAATGTCAAGGTTGACGACTGCCCGATTAGGAACGACCATCGCCTCGGTGCCCGCTTCCAGTCGTCCGACAGTCACCAATGGAGCGCGCTCAAATAATGGATGACGCTGGTCGGCGATCAGCGGATGGGCTTTTAGGGCGTCTAAAAAGGCGATGGCTTTCTCCAGCGCACTGTCACCGGCGTGGGGCACTGAGCCGTGCGCTGCCTTGCCGAAAAAGGTCACCGTCGCTTCCACGGCCCCCGCGTGGGCGATGACCGGGCGCAATTCTGTCGGCTCCAGCACGACCGCTGCGTCCGCGTCGCATTGCAACGACCGCGACCCTGTGCCGCCTCGCTCTTCATCGCAGACGAAGGCGAGTTGGCAGGGTGCGTCCGTTTGCTCAATGGCCAGCAGCAAGGCGGCGATCTGTCCCTTCACATCCACGACGCCCCGTCCGATGAACCGGTCGCCGTCTTCCCGCAGCGTGTAAGGCTGCGGGTGTGAGTAGGCGGGGAAGGTGTCCAAATGGGCAGCGATGAGCAGCCGGCTGTCGCCCCGCCGCGCCAACAAGTTAGCGTATTCGCCCGGCGGCGTCAGCGGGTGGCGTTCCCTGACAGGCTGTATGGTGACCTCAAAGCCGCGTTCGCGCAGCCAATCGGTCAGCAAAGGCACCAGCGCCATCTCGCTGCCGGTGGGCGTCGGTGTCTCCACCAACACCCGCAAGAGTTCGCGCAGGCGCTGCTCAACGGTCAACAGGTGTCCCTCCTTTCCCGCACAAATTGCCGAAACAGTGCGGCGTAAACGGGATCGCGGGGCACGCACCCCGTCGGCGCTTGTTTGAGCGGGTGATCTTTGGTGCGCATCAAAGTCGTGCAGAAACTGACCGCCAAGCACACCTTGTTGACCGCCATCTCGCCCCGTTCCAGCAAATCGCGGGCATAATCCGGGTAGGCGATGGCACCTCGCCCGACCGCCACGATGTCCACGCGCCCGGCGCGCCTGTTCGCCTCCCCTGCCAACGCCAAAAACTGGCGCAAAAAACTATAGCCCGTCCCGACGACAGCAGCGCGGTCGCCGACAGCGCGTTTGATGGCAGCGGTCGCCGTAAAATGGCGGGCGACACCGACCAACGGGTGCTCAGGCGACTCGTAGCCGTCAACGGGCGGCTTGTCAAAAGGGCGCCCGATATGCGGGTTGGCATACGGGTTGCCCATGCTGACATTGATGATCCGCACGCCCAGTTGCGCCAGCGTTTGCGCCCATTGAACTGGTTCCCGCAAATCCATCTGTAACGGGTCATCCTCCGCACACCCGAAGCCGTAAACAAAAGGGCGCGGGTAATCCATCGGTCTGCCCGTCGCGTCAAAGGCGGGACCGTCGTAAACATTGAGCCGCGTCGCCAGCAGCAACCGGTCGCTGACTTCCGTGCGGATGCGGGTGATAACCTCCCGGACAAACCGCGTGCGGTTGTCCAAACTGCCGCCGTATTTGCCATCGCGAGTCTTGGCTGCAAGCAGTTCGCTGAGCAGGTAGCGGTGACATTGTTTAATGTCCACGAAGTCAAAACCGACTTGCCACGCTAACTTTGCCGTCCGCACGAAGGCGTCTTGTAGCGCATCCAGTTCCGCATCGCTAATGACAGGGTAGTCAGGTGGGAGCCCCCGCTTGCGGTCCAACGCGGGGTCACGGTAAGCGATAACGGGACGGTCAAAGCAATATCGCCCTGAATGGGTCAACTGTAGTCCGCAAAGGATGCGCTCTTCGCCGAAGACCTCTTTGTGCACTCGTCGGACCATGCGCAGCAGCGCCTCAAAGTCTCGTGCGGTCGCGTCGATCAGGCACAGTTGGCGCGGGTTGGCGCGCCCTTCGGGCAGGACGGCAGTCGCCTCAAACCATATCAACGCCCCGCCACCTGCCGCGAAGCGCTCGTAGCGTCGCCATGTCAGGGCGCTGGGGCGTCCATCCGTCGTCCCGTCGCACCCCTCCATCGGGTGATAACCCAACGCGTTCCACACCACACGGTCGCCAACCCGCACGGGTTGCAGCAACACTTGCACGCGGTCGGCGAATTGAATGCAGTCGCTCAACCCTAATCGTCCCACTTCCGCCACAAGGTCGTCCAGACGCCGATAGCGGAAAAAGGGCAATGTGTCCTCACCCCTTTACGCGACGCCTTTTGGAGGGCAGGTTCCTGCCCCGTCACAAAACAGCATGCAGCGGTTTTTGTCCGAACTCACCAAAGAGAAAGGTTGATGTGCTATCTGCCATCAGGCAAGTTTGGCTTCCGCCGCCAGAATCGCCCGCAGGCGGTCGGCATACTCACGCAGCAGTGTGTCGGCGTCCAAATCGCCGAAACTTTCCGCCTCAAAGGACAAAAAGCCGCTGTAGCCGATGGAACGCAGCAACGCCACCGCTTCGGCGACAGGCACTTCGCCCTCACCGATGTGGGCGAACTGCCATTGACCGTTGACGCGCTTGCGGTCACCGAAGTGGCAGTGCCGCACGAAAGGTTTGACTTGCTCAAAGGCGTCCGCCATCGTTTCACCCTGCGCTAACGGATGGCGGATGTCCCAAACGATGCCGACCTGTGGGTGGTCGGCTGCCCGCACCGTCTCAGCGGCATCAGCGGCACGACTGAACGCATCGTGCGTCTCCAAGCCGACGACGACCCGATGCGGGGCGGCGAACTCGCCCAACTGGCGCAGGCTGTCAGCGACACTGCGATGGGCGTCTTCACGGGCGACGGTCGCAGGAAAGGTGCCGCCAAACACCCGCACACAAGGGCAATCCAAATCGGCTGCCAACTCAATTTCGGCTTTAACCTGCTCTACTGTCCGCCGGCGCTCAGCGGGGTCAGAGGCGAAAAGGCGGGCACCACTGGCAAGGCAGCAAATCGTCAACCCTTCTGTTTTGAACAATCGTCGCACCGCCAACTTGCGCTCTTCGCTCATGTCCACTTCTACGCCGTGACGGTGCCCTACCGACAGCCGAAACTCCACGCCGTCGTAACCGTAACGGCGCGCAGCGGCGACAATTTCATCTACTGTCCACTGCGGGCACGCCCAAGTCATGAACGCCAACCGCATTTTTTGCGTCACCCCTTGCTAAGTGACTTACGCCGGCAAAAGTGTGCCATAGTTGTTGGGGTAGGGAGGCATCGTGAGATGCCGTCTTTACGCCCGTTGCCGACGGTGCTGATGGACAACCGTCACGGCGCGTGGGAAGTGTTGCGCGATGTGATTTCTACGCGCCTGATCCCGCAAGTGGACCGGAAAGGTGTGGTGGTGTTTTGTCCGCGCCCGTTACCCCTGCCCAAAGACGGGCACATGGTCTCGTTCCACGATGTCTGGGTTCGTGCCCGCCCTTATCCTGAACGCTTCCCGCAGTTGGCGTATGTCATCGCCGGGCACGGCGAGATGATTTTGGGCGACCAGTGGCTTTCAGTGCCGGCAGGGCTGGGGGTGTTCGTGCCCGCCGGTGTGCCCCAAGCCCCCCATGCGATGCGCGGCGACCGCATCCAAATGTCCGACTGGTTGCGGATTTTGGTCTACCCCTTTGGCGTCATCGTGCACCGTTGCCGGTTGGTGCCGACCGCCCATGAAAAGAGCATCCGCTACTTTATTCCCGACACGACTTTAAGCGCCCTGTTCAACGCGTGGGCGCGAGGTGTTCAGACGCCGTCGGCGAACGACCTTCGCGATAAAAGCCTGTTGTGCGCCTTTTTGTGCCTGTTGGCGGAAGCCACGCCCGTTCCGGTGAACCCGATGGAGGCGCTGCCGAATGACTTTGCGACCTTGCCACCCCCGCTGCAAAAAGCTCTTTTGGCACTGCATAGCGGCTTTAATCAAGCCTTTCGCCTGACGGCGTTAGCGCAACGCTGCTTTGTCAGCCCTTATTACCTCTGCCATCTTTTCCGACAGCATCTGCAGACGACGCCGCTGGAGTATTTAGTGCGGTTGCGGTTGACGATTGCCCGTCAGTTGTTGGAGCAAGTTGGGTTGAGCATCGGCGATGTGGCGGTCTTGGTCGGTTATCAGGACTGGCGGCACTTCCATCGGTTGTTCGTGCGGCATTTTGGCGTGCCGCCCAGCGCCGTGCGGTCCCACAAAGATGCACTGTCCCACCGCATCTTCAAGCCACCTAGGTAGCGACAAAATCCGACACCTTTTCGCAATCCCCGCCATTGCCCTCTTGACGGCGCTCCAGCAACTTTTGCGGTGAAGAACGCACGCTTCACGGAGGTGTTGCCAAGATGCGGCAGCGTCCAATGGCGGTATGGCGGTCGCGAGCCACCGGCTTCACGCTCATTGAGTTGCTGGTGGTTATCGCGATAATCGCCATTCTGGCGGCGATTTTGCTTCCCGTGCTTAGCCACGCGCGGGAGAAAGCACGCCAAGCAGCGTGCTTGTCCAACATGCGACAGATGGGCACTGCGGCGTTGATGTATGCCCAAGATTACGACGGGCGGTGGGTGCCGACCCAATATTGGCTGCCTGACGGTTCCGGCGTCATTTGGTGGCACATGAACTTGGTGCCTTACATCAAACTGGGCGGACCGGAAACTTTCGTGTGCCCGACTTTGGGGCAGCATTTCCCACAAACGGCGGTGCGCCCGGACACGACGGTGCAGTGGGGCGGTTACGGGGTCAACGAATGCTGGCGCAACCCGCTGCGGGAGCGAGGAAGCCCCGGTTGGTATGGCAGTTGCGGCGTCTTGTGCCCTGACGGCGGTTGCCACGAAAGCGCCTTTGAAGAGCCGGCGACGACCATTTGGATTTTTGACAGCGGACGGTGGAGGACAGTCAATGCAACTTGCGACACATGGACTATCGTCCGCACCCTTTGGGAGCCGGCTATCGCTGCGACTGATTGGTGCCTACCTGTTCGCGGGCGCGAATGGTGCTGCGGTCCGGGAAGGTGCTTCATCCATTTGCGCCACTTGGACGGCTACAACATCACCTTTGTGGACGGACACGCTAAGTGGGCAAAACAATCTAAACGCTGCTGGTGGACGAGATTTGCCGACTGCCATGAACCCGAGACGGCAACGATTTGTTATGACTGACTCAAGCAATTCGCAGGGATTTTGCCTCAGTTTCTCTCACTCAACGGTGAGTTCGCAGAAGCCATGGGCTAAGTAAACCGCCATCCAAAGGCGGTGAAGAGCAATGGGACGGAAAGCGTTTGTGGTCATCTGTGCTTGCCTGCTTATCCTCGTAAACTGCTCATATGGGGCTTGGTGGATAGAATTGAGTTCACCGAACCCTGCGGACGGTCCTTTTTCCTTGCGCTGGGGTCAAAAGGAACCTCCCGACGCCGATAAAGTGCCGTTGCCGCCCCGATGGCTAATTAACGGTGACCCTTGTTGTTTTAAGGTTGGCGCTACAGTTCGGCTGTCTCTAAAGCAAGACGCTCCTGACCCGATTCACGGTCGGGTTGTGGGATGGGGCGTTGGCTACTTGACCCTTTACTCGCGGATTACGGGACAAGTTTTGCGAACCTACCCTGACGCCTATTTCCTCCCCGCCGACCAACCTTACGACTTTGGACCTCTTGTTGAATGGATAGAGTATGCCCAACTGGAGATGGCAGTTTATGTCGTTTACGAGAGCGGCTGGGCAGAAGAGGGTTATCACGGCTTTGTGGATGAGATATTCATCGTTTTGGACGCTCCAAAGGCACCGATGGACCCTGCGTGGGTGAGTGTTTTGAGGATAAGTTGTGAGTGGGCAAGAGGAGAAAGCACAAATGATGGTGCGGCAAATATGCTTGCACAGAAATTGTGGGAGAATGGAGAGTATAATGGTGGCTATACGGCTTTCACCCGTTATGTCTGTGACGGTTCTGGTAATATCTCTCCTAATGCTACCGAGTATTTTTATCTGAGGGAATTTATTGCGAATAGGTTTGTAGGACAATGTAACGACTTTGCTGATTTCCTCGTTTGCCTGATTACTTCTGTTGGTGCATTCCAAGCAGCAGTCCAACGAACTCATCCTTTAGGCTCAGGAGCATTTCACACTGAGGTCATTGACCCCGCTGGTTCAAGGCCATCTCAAGATGTAAATTGGCAGTATCATCAATTTTGTATCTATGGCACTGATGTTTGGGATGGATGTCTTTCTTTTGTTTCTGGTTCACCGCAAGGAGTGCCTAAAAAACTTGCTCGTGACACAGTTTACTACGATGGCTTAGTTGCCTACTACCTCTTCGGTCAATGGCAACCATCACCACCTGGTGGTTTTATCCCAGGCGTTTATGCCTCGTCTCTCCCGCAATGGTGTAGTTCCTCAAACCCTAACGCTCCATGTGGAGGGAAAGGTTATGGTCCTAATTGTCCGTCATCGTAAACTTTATTATGGAGGTGAGTAGTTATGAAAGTGCGGCACAGTTTCTGTGGGATATCAATTTTTCTATTTGCCATTCTGATTTGGCAAGGAGGGAAGTGCATGGTTCAAGTTAGTAGGGAATTACGAGACGGTGTTGACGTGGAACGATGCGGCACAATCCGTTCTTTGGGATTAACTGAAGAGGATATGTTGGCTTTAATCTACGGCAAGGAAGATATACCTGGCTTTGAATGTGTGCCTCATCCTTATTCAGGAAGTCACACCGTAATTAGGCTAGATGTTGGCGGTGATAAACCTGGGAGTGGTAACAAGGGCATGTATAGTAAAATAGCCAGATGGTGGACGGGAATTGATAATCGTCGAGTGAAGATATATGCGGAGTGCACTGTTACTCCATCCGAGCAAGCAGCAGACAGCTGGCTGAAAATGATTCTTGACCCGATAGCCTCTTCAGGGGCAATAAACTTCCGTCAAGGAAGTTTCAGCGGGTTGCCCCTCGGTGATAATTGCTGGAGGAACCCACCTTTCAACACCCTCTTTTTCACTGTAGGGCGGGTAGGTGTGATTGTCCAAATTTTCGGTCCATCTGAGGCAAATGGTTTGTTTGCTGAAGCGTTGGGCGTTGGGATTGAATATTTAATCCGCTTGCATCCAAAGCGCTTAGTGGAGACTTCTAAACCCATAACTGTTTTAGTTGCAAATCAACCTGTTGCGCAGGGTAAAGCGATTTCTCTGTCAGGGGTGACCGTTGTTCCAATTTCCGCTCTTGAACCTGCACGAGTTACCCTCAAAACAAACCGAACGAGTAAAGAATGGGTGGTCACAGCAACCCGCAATGGGCGATGGGTTAAAGTCAAGGCGTTTTCTTGGGAGATGGAGACGGGCAGAGGGAAAGTCAAGTTGGAGAGACCAGTTTTTCCTGACAAGGGAGAGTTAATTGTTCCGCTGAGACAAGTTGCCGAGGCGTTGGGAATTGCTGTCCATCAGAAAGGGCAAACGATTGCTTTGTTGCCAAAGTAGCCATTACACAAAGCGTCCAGCGAGTAGTCATTAGGAGAGCAACCGACATGGAGGGCAATTGACCTACAACTTCACGGCTTGAGTGCATGGAAATGTGGAGTGAGTGCTGACCCTTGGCAACCGCCACCATAAATTTGCAAAGGAGGTAAACTAAGATGTGCAGGACAACTACGCTGGTTATGACTCTCTTTGGGGTGGTCCTAGTTGGGATTAACTTGTTGGAGGGACAGCAGATGGACGAAGGGCTGTTGAAGAGCCTCATTGCGCTGAAATCTGGCGAAATTCCCGGATTTAGCACAAAAGGTGGGGTCACCTTCGGCACCGAAAAACATTTGACTTTGGCTCAAAGCTTATGGCGAACAGGGACAGGGATACCTGGAAAAGATCCGACAGAGATTGTCTTTCGTCTGCACTTTCTTCCTAACCGAGAAATTGCTTATCAAGTAGCCCTCTCGGAGACCGTATCTCAAAGAATCTATCTTGATGGAGCAGGAATGCCTGAAGGTTCATGGACTGGCTTACCGGTCGGCGAAAAGTCTTGGGCGACAGCGCCAAAGAGTGGAGGGGTTTCTTTTACCTCCAACTTGGTTGTATGGGATGATCGCTTAGCCCTCAGGGTAATAGTGAAGTATCCACCCCTTGACCTGAAAGCGAAGAATTTGGTGTTCTTTCCGATAGAGCGAGAAGACTTAGAGTTAGGCGAATTGGCGGCGAGGCTCATCCTTGCTAAAGCCAACCTTCTCCTTTTGGGTTGGAGAGAACTTCCAACAGTTCGGTTGGTCGCCAACGGGAGAAATCTTGAAGCCAAGAAGACAAAAGAAGGTGCTGTGTTTGTTCCCGTTCAAGCCCTGTTGAAAGAACTTGGAGGGAAGGCGGAGAGGAAGTTAGGGGTCATTGAGGTTTTTTGGAGAGGGAAAAAGGTTACCTTGCCCATCGGGGCGAGGGTGATGTTGGTGGGGAAAGAAAAGGTTCGGCTCTCTTTGCCTGTTTTGTTGGACAGTGGGGAAGCATGGGTAGATGCAGCAGGGATGGTTAAGGGTTTAGGGTTAGCGATGCGATGGGAGAAGGGGCAGTTGGTGTTGGCTCAGCGCTGAAATGGGAAACCTTTCTTTACAGAGAGAATTGATCATGTCGCTGCAGTAGGTGATGGAATTGATGGGAATTGTGGTGCAAGGTGAGCGGCAGTTTGATGCGACAGAGGTGTTGAAAGATGCACACGGGCAGTGTCCAGCAGTTTATGGCGTTCAAGGAATGGGTTGTGACGCTGAAGCGCGACGGACGATGGGTGAAGATGGGGGCGTTTTCTTGGGAGATGGAGACGGACAGGGGGAAAGTCAAGTTGGAGAGACCAGTTTTTCCTGACAAGGGAGAGTTAATTGTTCCGCTGAGGCAAGTCGCCGAAGCGTTGGGGGTGTTGTCCATCAAAAAGGTCAAGCGATTGCCTTGATGTCGCGATGAAGGGTTGGCGCTTTTAAGAGGGGTGATTTGCGAAATTGGAGGCGACGCGAAAGCAGCAGTTTGATACGACAGCAGTGTTGAAAGAAGCGGAAACGCGGTGTCCACTCGTTGACGCTGCTTCAGAGCCGGCGCGTTTTGTCGCTGAGCGCTACGAGGAGCCAAAGTTGTGGCAGTTGCGGGAGCAGTTTCGGCTGGACGAAGTGATTGCGGGGACAAGAAGTGAATTTGAACAAATCGTCGCTTTGGGCAATTGGGTCGCTGACATTATCCGAAGCACTGCAGGCAGACCGCCAGCGCCGCACGAACCGAAGCCGCCGCCCTTTGACGCCTTCTATTGCCTTTCGTTGGCGCCACATTATCGGCTCCATTGCACTCATGCATCCATCATCTTCGTTCAGGCGGCGACCAGTTTGGGGTTCATCGCTCGCTTCACCTTGACCCACCACACAGCAGAGTTTTGGTCTAACGAGTGGGGCAAGTGGGTTTTTATTGACCCCAAAGGCAGCATCGCAAAGGGTGCGGGACGGGGCGCTATCTACTTCACCCACAACGGCGTCCCTTTGTCGGCGCTGGAAGTTCGCCGCTTCTACTATGAGGGGCGTTGGAGCGAACTGGAAGTGCATCCTGAAGATGCCCGCATCGAGGGCATGCCCGATTACCCCGATTTGTTTCGCCGCGTCGCTTTCTTGCGCCGTAATAATTGGTTTTCGGAGCCTTACTCGCCAGACTACTACGACCCCAACTCGCCCCGTCACATTTTCCGTGAAGCCGTTTGGTGGACGGACGAACACACCCCGCCGCGTTTAGGCTGCTTTAACATTTCGCAGGAGCATGTATTTAACTTCCCTGTCAACTTCACGCAGGTGGCGTTGGACTACACTGACGATCTGGGTGTTTTGCAGGTGACCCTCTACACTTTCACGCCCAACTTCAGCCACTTTCTGGGGCGATTCAATGAAGGTGAGTGGCGTCGGGCTGACCATCAATTTCGCTGGCAACTTCAACCGGGTGACAACGCTTTGGAGGTGATGGCAGTTAACAAGTTTGGGCGGTGGGGGATGCCCACACGCATCGTCGTTCATTTTGACTCGCAGCGGTGCTCCCGCGATGATTACCGCAAAATCGCTACAGGTGAACGGGTCGTTTGAAGGTGGGCAAAAATGGATGGGCGACTAACGCCTTCGGCAGCGGGCGTTACCTTGTCAGGTGCGGAAAGTGCTGTCCGCTATTGGCTCGTTGTCGCTTTAGGGGTTGTCTTCACGCTGTTGCTGAACCTTTGGGTGTTTTGGGCAGAGTTATCAAGTGGTGGCGCAAACATCGCTGGGGGCAACCCGCCCGTTCCTGTTTTGCTGGCTTTGGTTTTTCTTCTTTTGCTTCGCCGCCGTTTGCCTTTGACCGATGCAGAACTTGTCACCTTTTACATCTTCGCCGTTTTCGCTTTCCTTCCGACGACCCTCGGCGGCGTTCGGGCGTTTTTCCCGTGCCTGACGACACCTTTCTATTACGCTGCACCCGAAAATCGGTTGAAGGAGTTTTGGCAGTTACTCCCCGATTGGTGGGTTCCACGCGATGCTCTTGTCATCCAAGAATTCTTTGAGGGTGCTGGCGGACGCGTCCCTTGGGCGGCATGGTTTCCCTTTTTACTGCGGTGGGGTTTGTTTTTCGCCGCCTTGTGGGCAGTCGGATGGGGTCTCGCTTGGACTCTGGCGCCCCGGTGGCTCAGCGCGGAGCGGTTGAACTTTCCCCTTGCCCGGTTGCCGCTGCATATGGCAGAGGGGTTTGAAGGGCGCCCCTTTTTTGCCTCGCGGTTGACATGGTGGGGTGTGGCAATTGGAGCGGTGCCGACTACAGTGATGGCGGCTTGTTCCTTCTTTCGCCCCGTTGAGCGGTTTTGGGATTTGGGGGCTCATCTGACTGACCGTCCTTTCAGCGCTTTGCGCCCTTTGCTCATCTACCCGCTCGTGGAAGGTATCGGGTTCGGTTACTTTGTTTCACAGGACGCACTGTTTTCCGTTTGGTTTGGCTACGCAACCCTTAAAGCCCTCAACTTCATCGGCGTAGGGTTGTTGGGTTGGGATGTGCCTGATTTCCCGTTCCCATCGGCGCAAAGTTTTGGCGGCTACTTGGCAATGGCAGCGCTGTTGCTTTTGCGAACAGGTAAGGTGGTTTTGTTGCAAAATCAGTGGGCATCGTTAGTGCTGGCAGGGGGGCTCTTGGTGATAGTTGTGTGGATGTTGGCATCAGGGATGGGATTGATGTTGGCTGGGCTTTACGCTAGCGTGCTTTTGGGTGTCACCACGACTTACACGCGGGTGCGAGCGGAGTTGGGGATGCCTTACACGAATGTTCACCCTTACGGTGCTCAACGAGAGTTCTGGAGTTTATTCGGGATGTCAACGATGTTGCGATTAGGCGGCAAACGAGGATTGGTTACATTGGTCGGGTTGTTTTGGCTGATCCGTCTGTTCTTTTTGTTTCAGGTTGGCGCTTACGGTGTGGACGCTGTGAAGTTGGCGCAAGCAATGACGCTATCGGTAGGCAGGGTGTGGCTCACAAGTTTGACGGGATGTTTGATTGGGCTTTGCTGTGCTTTTGCCAGTCACCTTTGTGCCTATTATCGTTGGGGCGCTAACTACTTGGAAGGAGCACCGGGGACAGGAGATTACCGCACCTACGAAGCCGCGCAAGATTACCGCGTGCTCGGTTGGCTTTTGGATAGCATGCAGCCAGCGAACAAATGGCACATCGGCTTTGCAATTTACGGGGCGATAGCAGTTTGGCTGATCGCCTTGATGCGCAAAGTGATGCCAAACTTCCCGCTCCACCCGTTAGGCTTCATTTTAGGCAGCGCTTTCGGTCAGCATTGTCCCTATTGGTTCCCGACCCTTTGTATTTGGGCAGTCAAAGGCATCATTTTGCGCTATGGCGGTTTGAGGGGGCATCGTAAGTTTGTCCCGTTTTTCCTCGGACTTGCGTTGGGACATTTCGTGATGACGGGCGCAGTTTGGGCTGGCATCGTTTACCCGATTGTCAAGGGGCGATGGGGCTATCCGCTGCGCATCCTTTTTCAGTGAACCAAACAAAAAGAGAATCTTTTCCTTTGCCCCCTCTTCTCATTCTGACAGCTTGCCAATCCCATCAGCGTTCATCTCCAACGCCGGTTTGACTTGATGGTCTTTATGTAAGTTTGCATGATTGTTCCGCGTTTACCTTATCTCAGATTCACCCATGTCCTGTGCCAATAGATGTTCAGTTTCCCCCTGTTTCTTGCCCACCAATTAGATAACTCTTCCGCTACCTTCTCCGCTTCTTTCAAGTCCTTGACTCTTTC
>BEHT01000011.1 GCA_002898575.1 bacterium HR17 | reverse complement strand
ACGGATCGGTGCGGCTACGGCAACTGGTGCTTTGGGGGTTAGTGCTCTTAGCCGGCTGGTTGGCGTTGACGGCGTGGCGGGAGTGGCACCCGCGTGCCGCGTTCGCCTTTCTGGCTGTTGGGCAGGGGAAATGCATCGTCATCATCGCCCCGAACGGAAAGACTTTATTGGTAGACGGGGGCAGCCACTCTTACGGCGACCCGATGCGCGGGCAGCAAGTGGCGGAGCGTGTTGTTTTGCCGTCCCTGCGCCGGTTGGGTGTTCAACAGATCAACGCTGTCCTTGTCACCCATCCCCACGAAGACCATTGCAACGCCATCCCTACGGTGGCGCGTGAGATGCCGCCTGCGCTGTTTTGGCAACCGGCGGCAACGCTTGCCGATGCGTCTTATCTTGCTGTGGAGACAACGATGCGCGCCGTCGGTGCGAGAACGGTGCGGTTGCAGCGAGGGCAGCGCCTTTGGTTGGACGCTCGGCACGGTGTCGTCGCTGAAGTGCTCGGACCGCCCCCCAACATGCCAGCCGTTGTCGGGCAAAGTGACGCCAACGAGGCGTCTGCGGTCGTCCGCGTGCGTTTCGGGCGGGTGAGCGTCTTATTGACGGGCGATGCGGGTGAGACGGCGCAGCGTTGGTTGCTCCGCAGCGGCGTTGACCTGCGATCAACTGTGCTGGATGTGCCCCATCACGGGTCGCGGCATGTCATGGCAGAATTTCTGCGAGCGGTCCGTCCGGCAGTGGCAGTGATTTCGGTGGGGCGCAACAACCCTTTTGGTCACCCCGCGCCGTCAACTTTAATGTTCTTGCAGGCGCTAAATGCAACAATTTGGCGGACTGATCAACAAGGTGGCTTAGTTGTTTGGACGGACGGAACCGGCTGGCGCTTAGCAGGTCTGTAAGCCATGGCGCACGGAGGGATTGCCCTTTGACAGTCACCGTTGATTTTGAGACAGCGGCGCAATCTATGGCGGCGGTGGCGGAATCGGTGGAACGGGTCATCATCGGCAAGAGTTACTCGGTGCGTCTCGCCGTGGCGGCACTGTTTGCTGAAGGGCATCTATTGATTGAGGACATCCCCGGCGTGGGCAAAACGACTTTGGCGAAAGCGTTGACGCGGTGCATCGGAGGGACTTTCAAACGCATCCAGTTCACGCCGGACTTGCTCCCGTCGGACATCACGGGGGTGACCGTGTTCAATCAGAAAACGGGCGAGTTTGAGTTTCGTCCGGGGGCAGTGTTTGCCAATATCGTGTTGGCAGACGAGGTGAACCGCGCTACACCTCGCACCCAGTCGGCACTGTTAGAGGCAATGGGCGAAGGGCAGGTCACGGTGGACGGTGTGACTTACCCGCTTCCGCGCCCGTTTTTCGTCATTGCGACCCAAAACCCGATAGAGCGTCACGGCACTTACCCGTTGCCGGAAGCCCAATTAGACCGCTTTTTGATGCGGGTGCGATTGGGCTATCCGCAGCCGGAAGAGGAAGTGCAAATCTTGCAGCAGCAAGCGTTGGCGCACCCGTTGGATCAACTGACACCGGTTTTGGACAGCGACGGTGTGTTGCAAGTGCAACGGTTGGTGCGGCAGGTGCAGGTGAGCGGGGCTATTCGGCGCTACATCGTCCAACTCGTCGCAGCGACGCGCCAGCATCCCGCTGTGGACTTGGGCGCCAGCCCGCGCGGGTCGTTGGGGTTGATGCGCGCCGGGCAAGCCTGGGCTTTGTTGCACGGACGGACTTTTGTCGCCCCAGACGATGTGAAAGCCGTCGCGATTGCTGTGTTAGCGCACCGGATCATTCTTAAAGCCGAAGCGCAGGCGCGCCACACAGCCTCGGAGCAAATCGTGGCGGAGGTGCTCAACAGCGTCCCGCCACCGCTGGAGCGGTGACCGGTTGTGACCATGCTGGACGACGACGAACGCACGACTTTGCTCACACCGCGATTGCGACGCACGGCAATTTTGACCGCCATTATTGCGTTTTCGCTGGTCAGCCTCATTTTGGGCGTCCAACTGTTGTTTTTGATCACTTTGTGCTTGATTCTGCTGTGGATGCTCGCCTACGCGTTTGCACAGTGGTCGCTGCGCCCGTTGCAGCTAGAGGTGCTCGCTAGCCCCGAAGTCGTGGAAGGTCAGGAGACGCCCTTGCGGTTTCGGCTGACCAACACGGGGCGGTTGCCCCGCTGGTTAGTGGAAGCGCGGTTTGTGCCGGTCGCTGGCGTCGTGACTGAGCGGTCGCCGCAATTGGTGTTCGGGCAGGTGCCGCCGCATCAAACCGTAGAAACCGTGTTGCCCGTGCGGTTTCAACGGCGCGGGTTGCGTCCCGTCGGGACCGTAGAACTGTGGGCACAAGACCCCTTCGGGTTGTTCACTGTCCGTCGCGCTGTGTCGGTTCCGACACAGGTGTTGGTTTACCCGCAGCCGCGTCCTACGCGGTTAGCGGCTCGGGGCGCGAATCAACTGCCTCACTGGGAAGAGGCGCCGGCGACGATGTGGATGCCGGTCGGTGGCGGCGTTGAAGTGTGGGGCGTTCGCCCGTATCAGCCCGGCGACCCGTTGCGGCACATCCATTGGAAGGTCACAGCGCACCGGGGCAACTTATTTGTCTGGCAAACTGTGCCGACGCTTCAGCAGGGCTGCACCCTCGTCTTGGATCGGCACCCACTCAGCCACATCGGCGATGAGCAGGCGACAACGCTGGACGACTTGGTGCGGGTGGCGGCGTTCCTCGTGCGGGAATGGCTGCAGCAAGGCTATCAGGTGCGCTTTTGGGCACCCCCTGAAGCGCCGATAGAAGTGACGGACCAAGAGTGGCACGCCTTCTGGCGGCGGTTAGCCTTGTTGGACACTGCCCCTTACAACTTGCCGGACGATTTCGCCGCTGCCCAAGGGGCAGGGGTAATTCTGACGACGGCGTTGTCGCCGTTCCATCGCCAGTTTGAACAAGCCGCTGAAGTCGGTTGGTTGGTTTGGCGGCTGCCGTGGCAAGGCGGTGAGGCGCAATGAGAACGCCGTTCGCCTGGGTTTACGCCGCGGCTATCGCGCTGTTGGTCATTGACTTTTGGTTGGTCGGGTTGGCGGTGGAGAGTGGTCAATTTGCGGCGTTGTGTGTGACGTTAGCCGCTATCGGGCTATTGGGCAACTTTTTGCTCACCCACGGCAAAAACCCGTCCACGCGGTGGTTCGGGTTTGCCATCTGGGTCGGTGGGCTTTCTGCCACCGTTTTCCTGCTGAGCGGGCAACTTACGCCCCTGACCGTTTTAGCCACCGCGCCGCCGGACATTGCGTGGCTGATCGTCGTCAGCCTTGTGACCGTATTGATCACTTTTTTGTTGGGGCGTTATTGGGGGCAGTTTTACGCCGCCTTATCCTTCGTGGTCGTGCCGACCCTGTCGCTGTTCGGGTTGATTGTTCCCGTGTATGTGAACACGGAGATGGTTGTCGGATTCGTCGCCGCCTTGGTGCTGGGGTTGTTTTTGGTCAGCGCTGAAAGCCTGTTGATCCGATGGCAACGGGGGCAACTGGGCACGGTAACGCCTCCCATGTTTTTGCGCTATTGCTGGCGGTTGGCGTTAGGGGCAAGTGCGGTGGTGTTAACGCTGGGGCTATTGCTGGTGCCGCCGGTGTCCTTGCTCCAAGAACCGCTCAGCCGGCAACTGATGCGTCTGCCGCGCATTCAGTTCGCCACCTACACGGGCAACACCGTTCAGTTCCCCGATGTGTTCACGATGCCTGGCGGTCCGATCAATCTGCCTGACACGATGCTGTATCAAGTGACGGGCACGACCTACCCGCGTTGGCGAGTGCGGGCATATGTGCACTACCTCGGTTCGGGTTGGCGGGTCAGCAGTTTGGATTCAGCGGCGCAGCCGCCGCTATCGGTGCGCGAGACGCCCGACGGCGTGGAACTCATCTGGGAGCGCCGCACCCCTCGGCGTCAAACGCTCGTCGTTTCCGCGTTAGTGGCTAGCCTTGTGGGGGCGGTAAACGAAATGCCATCGCCTGGCATCGCGCAGCGGGTGCGCGTGTTGACCCCTTCCCCACTTTACATCTTGCGGACGCCCAGTGGCAGCTTGTTGTCATTGACGCGGTTGAACACTGACCGCTACATCGTCACGGCGCGCCCCGTTCCCGAGACGCCACCGCCTGCGGGCGTTGACCCACCGTTATCACCGATAGAGGAGCAGGTGCTGACAGCGTTTCCGCCTTACTTGTATCGGGTCGCCCAGTTGGCGCGGCAGGTGACCGCCGATCTGATCTCGCCCTACAGCAAAGCCAAAGCGCTGGAAGCGTTCCTACAAACGCACTACCGCTACTCCGACAACCCGCCGCCAGCGTGGCGGTCTCGGCGCGATGTCGTGTCGTTTTTCCTGTTTGAGGCGCGGGAAGGGGCGTGTGATTGGTTCGCCAGCGCGTTGGCGTTGATGTGCCGTGCGGTCGGCATTCCTGCGCGCGTCGTCACGGGCTTTTACAGCGATGAAACGACTGCCGATGGGATACTTGTCATTCGCGCCAGTCACGCCCATGCGTGGGTGGAGGCTTACATTGACGGGCACGGTTGGGTGACTTTAGACGCAACGCCCAGTGGCGCTATTTCGTGGCGTTCCGCACTGCTCAACCGGCTGCAACAATGGCTCGCCCGTTCCTATCGGCTGTCATTGGTCAACCCGAACTTTGTGTGGTGGTTGGTTGCGGTGCTGTGGTTGGCTGTCGCTTTCCCCATGGCGTTTCAGGTGGTGCGGTGGACATGGGCGGCTTATCGTCCTAAACCGGCGTGGCGACACATCGTGGACGCTTACCGTCAAGCGATCAAGGTCGGGCAACGCTGCGGGTTACCCGTTCAACCCGCAGCGACCCCGTGGGAGAACGCGGCGCGGTGCGCTGCTACGCCGCGCTTTCCTGTCGCGGGCAAAAACGCCCTCAAACAGTTAAGCGATTTAACCGTTCGCGTCCTCTACGCGAACGCGGAGCCGACGGACGATGATGTGAACACGGCGCGCAATGCGCTGCGGGTGTTCCGCGAGCAAGCGCGGCGTTATGCGCGTTGGTTTGTGCGTCCTCGTCGGTCATGGCAAATGCTGCGCGAGTGGTTGGAACGGTGGTGATGGGCACCGTGTTCAAAAGCCCTGCATGGTCGGCAAAAGGGATGGTCGTGACCGAGCACCCGATGGCGACTTTAGCGGGTTGGGACGCCCTGCGACGGGGCGGGACGGTCGCCGACGCCGCCGTCGCCATCGGCGCCACCTTGGCGGTCGTGACACCTCACTTGTGCGGGTTAGGGGGCGACTTTTTTGCCTTGCTGTGGTCGGCGAAGGAGCGACGCGCAATCGCACTCAATGGCAGCGGACGAGCCCCGCAAAACCTGTCTGCAGCAACGCTGCGCCGCCGGGGCTTGGCGCAGATGCCCACTTACGGACCGCTGACAGTCACCGTCCCCGGCTTGGTGGATGCCCTTTGGACCTTGCACCAGCGCTTTGGGCGATTGGCGTGGGCGAGTTTGTGGGAGCATGCCCTCGCCGCTGCCGCCGACGGCGTTGTCGTGTCGGGCAAATTGGCGCGCGCGATCGCCGACAACGCTGACCGTTTGAGCCGCGATGAAGGCGCCCGCCGTGTGTTCTTTCGCGACGATGCCCCTTTGACAGCTGGGCAACTGTTACGCCAACCGGCGTTGGCGCAGACGATGCAACGCATCGCTGCTGACGGGCGCGATGGGTTTTATACGGGCGCGACGGCGCAAGCGATGGCAAAGCATTTGCAGCGCTTGGGGAGCCCAATGACAGAGGACGACTTCGCCGCTCACACCAGCGACTGGGCAGAGCCCCTTGCGTTGCGCTACCGCGATGTCACCCTGATGGAACTGCCACCCAATGCGCTGGGCGTTGCGACACTGCAAACGATGGCGCTGCTGGCGGGTTTACCTTTGTCGCAGATGGGGACTGCCGCCTTGGTCGCGAGCATCGCGGACATCGCCGCTGTCGTCGCTGCGGAGCGGGACGCCTACCTTGCTGACCCCGCTCATGTCACGGCGCCCCCTGACGCCCTACTGCACCCCGACCGCATCGCCCACCTGCGGGAGCGGTTGGGCAAAGGGGGATGGGCAACAGCGCCGCGCGACGGCGACACGACCAATTTTGTCGTCGTGGACGCCGAGGGCAACGCCCTCTCCGCTATTCAAAGCCTCTTTCACGCTTTTGGGGCTGGCATCGTGGAGCCGCAAACGGGCGTGTTGTTTCAGAACCGAGGCGCCAACTTTGTCTTGACAGAAGGTCATCCCAACGAACTACAAGGCGGCAAGCGCCCGCGTCACACCCTTTCAGCGCTGATGGTGTTGGACGATCGGGGCGAAGTTAAAGGGGCGTTGGGGACCAGCGGCGGCGATTTTCGCCCGACCATTCACGCGTGGGTTTTGGTGCGGTGGTTGGATTTAGGCATACCCTTGCAGGACGCGATAGAGGCGCCCCGCGCGCTGTGGCTGGGCGGACGCAACTTGTTGATGGAGCCGGGGCTCTGCGACCTGACGGAGTTGCACCGCAAGGGATGGCAGGTGCAGTTGGTGCCTTATCCAGGCGGGACAGGGGTCGCTCACGGCGTGGAGCGGGTCGGCGTAAGTTGGTGTGGGTGCGCCGACATCCGGGGCGATGGGGTTGCGTTACCCCTCTGACCCTGAACGACTCCTTTGGCGCGTTTGCATACTTTGTGGCGCCGTTACGATTTACACGCTTTAGGAGGGAACACACCGATGCGCCGCATCATCTGGCTTTGGGCGTGCGTGATTGTGACGCTCATTCGGGCAGGGGCAATTAGCCCTAACGATATCCTGCCTCCCAACAAGCTGCGCCCTGGCATGAAGGGTTACGGGTTAAGCGTCTTTCAAGGAACGCGGATTGAACGGTTTCCTATTACCGTCATCGGTGTCTTGGAGCGCATGGATTTTGACATGGACGCCATTTTGATCCGCATAGACGGCGGCACCGTTGTGCGCCGCAAATCGGGCGTGATTGCGGGCATGAGTGGAAGCCCTATTTTCGTCAACGGCAAACTGGTCGGTGCCATCGCGTTCGGTTGGGGGTTCTCCAAAGAACCCATCTGCGGGGTCACACCGATCACGGCGATGCTGGCATGCACCGACCCGCAGCGGTTTCCGTCCCCTCGGTGGACGGCGGGGACTTTGCGCCCCAAAGGGGCGCCGGTTGTCGTCGCCGGGCGCAGCGTCCATCGCGTGCGGGTCGTGCCCAACTGGGTAGAAGCGCGGCAATGGCGGTCACGGTTGCGCCCTGACGAAGGTTTGTTGGTGCCGGTGGCGACGCCGCTGTTGGTGCGCGGTGTGCCGCGCAGTTTATTCCCGCTCATCCGACGCTTGCTGGAACCTTACAACTTTGTCGTGCTGGAAGGGGCTGGAGGGGCGTCCCGTTTGCCCGTGAAAGACGCGCCCATCCGTCCTGGCAGCGCGTTGGGCGTGCAACTGGTCGGCGGCGATGTGGATTTTACCGCCATCGGCACCGTCACTTGGGTGGAAGGCAACCGTTTCTGGGCGTTTGGTCACCCGATGATGAGCCTTGGCAGCGTGGATTTACCAGTTACCAGCGCGTATGTGTTGGACATCTTTCCGGCTTACGACTTTTCGTTCAAATTGGGCGTCGGGTTGCGAGAGCGCGGACGGTTGACCCAAGACCGTGCCTTCGCGGTCGCTGGCGAATTGGGCAGGTTGGCGGAAACAGTCCCGATGCAGGTCACCTTGCGCAATTTCGCCCAAGGTCAGCGCCGCGCTTACCGCTTGAAACTCGTTCAACACCGCGAGTTACTGCCCTTAGGGGCGTATGTCAGCCTGTTGGGCGCTTTCTTCACTTCCGTGAGCCCCGCAGAAGAGGGGAGCACCCACATGCGGGTGCGCGTGGAAGCCAAAGGGTTACCGCCCATTGAACGCGAAAATTGGTTCCCCAACGAAGGCGGAAGGATGAGCGGCAATGTTTTCGTGATTGCCTTAGGAGGTGCGCGCACCTCACCGTTGGCGGAACTTGCGGACATCTTGGAAGCTGCCGCCAATAACCGCTTTGGAGAGGTGAAGTTTTCGGCGCTCTCTGCAAGTCTGGCGTTTTACCCGCAACGCCGCACCGCATGGATTGACCGAGTGACCGCTCGCAAAACGCGGGTCAAACCCGGCGAGAAAGTCCCCGTCACGCTGTCTTTGAAAGGGTGGGGTGGGTTTGAACGGACGATGACCGTAGATTTGGTGGTGCCTGCCAACGCCCGACCAGGACGGATGCGCTTTTGGGTCGGCGGCGGAATGATGGGCGAATTGGTCCGACAGCAATCGGGTTACCGTCGCCCCCGTCCGCGATCGCTCGCTGACCTTTGGCAGCAGTTACAGGATGTTTACGCCAATAACGAAGTGCTGATTGCCACCAATCCCCTCACTTCCGGCGTGGAGATTGCAGGGAAGCGATGGGAGAGTTTACCCAATGCCACGCTGGAAGCCCTGATGAACATGGGCTCCAGCGACATCGTGCCCATCCGCGATTACCGGGAACGGCGTTTTGCGTTTGACCGCATCCTGACGGGTTTGGCGTCCGTTACCCTGACCGTAGAAGCCGAAGAGCGTGAGAAAGAGGCACCTCCGCGCCCGCCGACGATAGAACCCGGACCGCCACCGTCTGGTCCAAGCGGCGCTGAAGCGTCATCGGGTGCACCCGGCGAGCCAGGTGAAGAAGAATTCGTGACGGCGCCTTTGAACGGTGCCGAGCGCTTTTGGTTGCTTTCCGTTGCCCAGAAGTGGCGTGACCCTGGAGAGCGGGCGTGGTGGGAAATCCAATTAGCCCGATGGCGCTGGGAGACAATGGATGTCACCGCTTGGTGGCACACCGCTCGCCTCGCCTTACAACGCGAGGAGAAATCGGACAAAGACCAACCGCCCCAACCGCCCGATTGGGATGAAGTGCGCCGCATGTCGCCTGAAGCCGCCGAGCAAAAAGAACAGCCCGCACAACAACCCAGCCAACCCCCACAACCGCTAGGGCAACGCACCCAACCCCTTGCCCGTCAACCGAAAATGTGGGTGTTGGACAAAGGTGACGACTGGCTCAAAGGCAAACTGGACGGCACGATCGTTGCGACAGACGGCACCGTCACCTTGGGTTACCACGCCCGCACGCTGTTTGACCCTGCAGAGACGATCGGTGCGTTTTGTTTGCTCCCTGCCCCGGATGGCACGGTGTTGATCGGCACTATTGGACCGGCGCGGGTGCTACGGCTGGACGCCTTCGGTAACCGCACGGTTGTGGCGGAGGTGCCTGAAGAAGCCGTCGTCACCGCATTGGCGTTGGCGCCCGACGGTGCCCTTTGGTTCGCTACAGCGCCGCAAGGGCTCGTGTTTCGTCTCCCCCGTGCGGCGACGAAACCGGAGCGCTTGTGCCGTTTGGGCGCCACTGTTTGGGGCATCGCGTTTTTCAACGACGGCACCGCTGTGTTGGCGACAGGACCTGAGGGCAAGGTGTGGACACTGGCACCGAACAGCCTTACAACGCCCCACCTGTTCGCTCAGTTGCCTGAGCGGCACGCGTTGGCGCTGGCAAAAGCCCCCGATGGCGCGATCTATGTCGGCACAAACCCGCGCGGCAAAGTCTACCGAGTGACCCCTGACGGCACCATCGTGCCCGTTTTTGAAGCCCCGCAAAATCCCGTTCAAGCCTTAGCGGTGGACGCTAAAGGTAACTTGTTCGTCGGCACCAGCGGCAGTGCCATCGTATATGTCGTTCAACCGGACGGGCGCTGGCGCGAGGTGCGCCGGTTCAACCCCGAACGCCACATCATGGCGATGTTCCCAGACGGCAACGGCGTTCTGGTCGCGACGGGCATGCCCGGCAAACTTTACCGCTTGACCGCCGACGGTGTGGCGGCGTGGCTTTACGACAGCGAACAGTCCCATTTGCTCGCGGTCGCCCAGTTCGGCGATCGCTTGTGCGCAGTGCCGTCCGGGTCGGGTGAGGTGATTGCCTTAGAGCGCAACCGTGAAGGGACTTACCAATCCCCCGTGTTGGACGCCAGCCAAGTCGCGCGGTGGGGGGTTTTACATTTCGTCGCCAATGTCCCGACAGGGGCACAAATCATCGTTCAGACCCGTTCCGGCAACACGGCATATCCTGACACCACTTGGAGCGATTGGACTCCGGGCTTTACTGCCTCCGGGCAAGTGGTAACCAGCCCGCCAGCGCGCTACTTGCAAATACGGCTGATTCTGCGCGCAAACGATCAGGGGCAGGCACCGATCGTTCAGCGCGTCGCCCTCGTTTATTTGCCCAAAAACCAACCGCCGCGCTTGACCGTCCAAGAACCGACGCCGGGCGCGATTGTTTCCGGGCGAGTGACCATCCGATGGCGCGGGGAAGACCCAGACCGTGACCGGCTCACCTACGAGGTGTATGTCTCGCGTGACGGCGGCAAAACATGGGACCGCTTACCGAGCGACGGCTCCAGCGCCTCCCCTAAGCCGACGCCGGCAGGCGACGGTGGAGAGGCGGCGCCGCCCGAGCCACCAGCCAAACCGTCCCAGCCGCCCCAGCAGCGCCCTGCACAACCTCAACCGACGCCCACGACCGCTTCCAGCCTAACTTGGGACACCACGAAGTTGCCCGACGGCACCTATTGGCTGAAGGTAATCGCCAGCGATCGCATCGCCAACCCCGATGACCCTCAAACTGCCGAGCAGCAAATCGGACCGATCACGGTGGACAACACCCCTCCTATCGCCGCCGTGCAGATGGTGAAGCGTGACGGCAATCGCCTCTTCGTGCCCTGTTACGACAATACTGCCGTCGCCAGCGTAGAGTATCGTGCCGAGGGCGGTGAATGGATCGCAGCGACTTGCGAAGACGGCATTTTTGATGAACCCTACGAAGTCGCCGTCATTGACCTCAGCAAATTGCCGGCGAACGCCAAAAAGGTTGAAGTGCGGGTCCGTGACAGTGCGGGTAATGAAAGCACTGCCGCACTATCCACCCAGTAAGTGTGGACGCTTTCGGGAGGGTATCGCTGCGGCGCCACCATCATGCTCGGCGTGTCCTGAACAATGTGCCAAACCTCACGACAGGCTCGTGACTGCGGAGGCGATGGAGTGTGCGGAAGCGACGAGAGAAGGCACCGGTGCGGGTGGCGGTCATCGGCTGTTGCGGACGGATGGGGCAGGAGGTGAGCAAAGCCATCCTGCGCCAAGGGCATTTGCAATTGGTTGCAGGCGTTGACCCGCAAGGTGCAGGGAAAGATCTGGGTGCGCTCCTTTTGGGTCAACCCAACGGCATCGTCGTTCAGGCGGATTTGCGACACGCGTTGAAAAGCAGCGACGCACAAGTGGCGGTGGATTTCACTCATCCGTCAGTGGTCGCGGAGAACGTCAAAACATGCGTGCAAGCAGGTGTCGCCGCTGTCGTCGGGACGACGGGATGGACGCCGGACAAAATCGCCGCAGTTGACCGTATTGCCAAGCGGCGGGGCGTGCCTGTCGTTATCGCCCCGAACTTTGCCATCGGCGCCGTGCTGATGATGAAATTTGCTGCAGAAGCCGCTCGTTACTTTGAGCGCGTGGAAATCATTGAGTTGCACCATGATGGCAAAGCGGACGCACCGTCTGGGACGGCGCTGCGCACCGCTGAGTTAATCGCTCAAGCCCGCAAAACGCCTTTCCCGCCTCCTAAGGTGGCGCACCCTGAAGTGCTTTTGGACGGTGTGCTGGGCGGCGAGTGGAATGGCATTCGCGTCCACAGCGTCCGTTTGCCCGGCTTGGTAGCCCATCAGGAGGTGTTGCTGGGTATGGCAGGGCAGGTGCTCACCATCCGCCATGACGCCCTCAGCCGTGAAGCCTTCGTGCCCGGCGTCCTGTTGGCAATTGAACGCGTCTTGACATTGCCCCCCGGCGTCACTTACGGGTTGGAAAAATTGCTTTGACCGTCGGGCACAGAATTTTTGGCAGGCAACGCGGCGTCAGGGGCAAGGCGGTCTACTTCTTCGCGTTGAGTAACCCCGACACGGACGATGCGCGGTTGTGGCAAGTAAGTGTCCACACTGATACGCTCCCGCCAGGTCACCTGCCCGTTTTCTACACGCAGCCGCCACACCACGACGCGGTAGCCGAGGCTACCTTTATCCACAACCTTGCGCTGCCCTGGCGGCAAAGATGGGTCGGGGAGCGTCTTTGTGCTGATGGACCCGAACCGTCGGGTTTCGCGAACGATGCGGTATTGCACCTTGGGTTGCCGCTTCCCCAACACCGTGACGGTCAACTGCCCCCGACGAACAAAAGTGCGCAAATACAACGGCGTCGGAAACGGGTTGCGCAAGCGCAAGTCCAATGTGCCGAAATTAACCGTCGCATCCAGTCCCGGCGGAAGGTAACCGATGGGACGGCTGTGATGGTAGCGCCGAACGACTGCCATGCCCGCGCGAAGGGCTGCGTTGTAAAGGGTGCCGGAAACTTGACAAACGCCTCCCCCGAAATCTTGGGTAAATTGCCCTTGCACCAACACGCGGGCAACCCGAAAGCCTTTTCGGGGGGTGCGGGGACCGACAAGATCGTTGAAGGAAATCGTCTCACCTGGCGGGATGAACACATGATCCAACCGTTGCGCCGCTAGGCGGATGTTGTGCGTGCGGTCGCGGTCGCTCGCCTTGAAAAAGGTCGTCGCTTCACCGACGACGCCATCAATAAGGGCAACCGCTTCGGTCGTCACGGCGGGGCGTTCGCGCTCCAGCACAACGGGTAACACTTGCCAATTGCCGGAGTCAATGCGGCGCTGCCATTCGCGCAGCGTGGCTGCCATTGCCAAGCGGACGCCGTCGCGGGATGGGACGACGCGGATGACGCCTCGCTCCCATAGCACCCACGCGCGTTGAGGTGGGCGCTCAAGCCGTTGCGCAAGGCGGTGCAATACCCTTTGAGCCCGCGCTGGATCCCATCGCCATCGCAGGGCGATGGCGTAGCCGCTGCGCTGTGCCTGCCACACCTCGCGGAGACTAACCAGCAACGACGCGCGTCGCCCCATCGCACGGGCTTCAGCGAGGGCGGTCTCCCAATCAGGCACAAGTCCCAATTGGTCGACAGAAACGGTCAGCACTAAAGTCCCATCGGCTAACAACCGCACTGGGCGTTGCATTAAGGTCGCGCCATGGGCGCGGAGACGCCGTTGCGCCTCTGCAGGGGTCAAACCGCCCAGAGCAATGCCCGCGACGGTCACGCCAGCGGCGATGCGGTCCGAATGCTGCCACGCTCGGAACATCCCTCCCCCCACGAGGGCACCGGCTGTCAACCCAGCGGCAACGCCGATCCATATCGGGCGAAGCATGCAAATTCACCGCTTTGTTAGACAACGCTGGTCATTGCCGGCGCCAGCGCGTCCCTTGTGGCGTGTCTTCCAAAAGGATGCCCCACTCACCCAACCGACTGCGGATAAAATCCGCAAGGTCAAACAGTTTACGCTGACGCAGCTGCTGACGCACTTCCACGAGCAGTTGCAGCAGTTGCTCGCTCAGCCCGTCGTCCAACCGTTGCGCAGCGGTCAGTTCAGCGGTATCAAAGCCCAAAACCGTCAACAAAGCGGTTAACCGGTCGTGGAGCGTCATCAACGCCTCCTTCTCGGCAGTGGAAGGCGGCTCCTTTACCGTCATTCCTGTGACGAGGGCGGCGCCGACCATCCGAAACAGGTACCCTAGCGCTTCCGCCGTGTTCAAATCGTCGTCCATCGCCGCATAAAAAAGCCGTGTCCCTTCGCGGACGACTTCCCAGAGTTGTTCGGTGCGTTTGGGAGCATCGGCGGAGTGGTTGTCGGTGGGCAACGCCAAGCGTTGGCGCAACGCGTCCAGCGCCAATTGGACGCGCCCCAAACTGGCTTTAGCACCTTGTGCGCGTTCTTCGGAGTAGTCCAGTGGTGAACGGTAGTGCGTGGACAGGAACAACAACCGCAAAGCATTTTTGCCATGTCGGTGTAGGGCGTCCCGCAACGCCACGAAGTTGCCCAAGCTTTTGCTCATCTTCTCGCCGCCAACGGTTACAACGCCGGAATGCATCCAGTGGGTCACGATGGGTTTAACGCCTGTGAGGGCTTGTGATTGAGCGATTTCGTTTTCGTGGTGGGGGAAGACCAAATCGGCGGCGCCGCCGTGCAAGTCAAACGGCGCACCCAAATATTTGAGCGACATCACGGAACATTCCATATGCCACCCGGGGCGCCCTGCGCCCCATGGGCTGTCCCACGCGGGTTCGCCTGGCTTGGCGGCTTTCCAAAGGGCGAAATCCATCGGGTCGTCTTTATGTTCGTCGGGAGCCACGCGGGCGCCGGCAACCAGTTCGTCGCGTGTCTGCCCCGAAAGGAGCCCATAGTCGTGAAACGCCGCCTCGTAGCGGCTAACATCAAAGTAGACATCGCCACCTTTAGCGTAGGCGAAGCCCTTCTCCAATAGGGTTTGGATGGCGGCGATGATGTCGGGGATGTGTTCGGTGACCCGAGGTTCAAGGTGCGGACGCCACAAGCCCAACGCCAGGCAATCTTCGGTCGCTTCCGCGATGAAACGCTCAGCAACTGCGCGTGGACTGACACCTAATTCGTGGGCGCGGCGGATGATTTTGTCGTCAATGTCTGTCCAATTTTGGACATGGACGACCCGCCAACCCTTATGCTCTAAATAGCGGCGCAGGACATCAAAGACCAAAAAAGTGCGGGCATGCCCGACATGCATGCTGTCGTAAGGCGTTAAACCACAAACATACAGGTGCACGACACCGGCGTCGCGCGTTTGCAACGGTTCTTTTTGGCGGGTACGGGTGTTGTAAAGGCGCAGCGGTGTATCATCGCCCATCGTGTCAGCGACCCCCCTTGCTTTCAGCGTCATTCGGCGTCCTTGGGCGCTCCGCCTTTGCGCAAGCGCTTTCCGTGCGTCCTTTGCAGTTCGTCGGGTGCTGCGTCCTGCTTCGTTGTTCGGCGCGGCTTGCGTGCCCGCTGCGGTGTTTCAGGCACCGTCACGCCAAACATGCGCCGCAGTGCGTTCAACGCTTGCCGTTGCAGGTAGCTGATGTAAGTGACCGAGTAACCCAGCGTGCGGGCGATTTCGCTGAGCGATAAATCCTCCCAAAACAGCAATTCAATGACCTTGCGTTGCAACTCTGGTAACTTGGACACGGCGCTGTGCAACAAGTAATGCTGCTCCGCTTCCACCGCACTTTCATCTACGGCTAACCGTTCCAACTCCACTGTTCCCTCATCGTCGGCATCGTCGTCCACCGTCTCTTCCAGCGAGGTGACGCGGAAGGTGTGCTCGGTTTCCAGCACCCGTTGAACGACTTCAGGTTTCAACCCCGTTGCGTGCGCCAACTCTTCGGCTGTCGGCTCACGGTAAAGGTGTTGGCGCAGTTCGTTACGGGCACGCTCTACCTTTATACGGGCTTCTTGTAACCATGCCGGCTCGGCAATCAACTTGCCCTGATCCCGCAAATAATGGCTGACTTCGCCGCGAATGTGGTGCCACGCGTAGGTCGTGAACTTTACCCCGACAGATGGGTCGTAGGCATCTACGGCTTTAATAAGCCCAATCAGCGCCCACTGGATAAGGTCCTCCAACGGTTCACCCGTATAGGCGAACTGGCGGGCAATATGTTCCGCCAGCGGGCGGTAGGTGTTGATGAGTTCTTCCCGCAATCGTTCGTCCCGGGTCTGACGGTAAAGTTGAAATTTCTCGCGTTCCGTCAAGACGACCGAGCCCTCCGGATCAACGGCGTATGGAGACTTTGCCACTGATATCACCCGTTCGCTATGGTTTTCGGCACCTGAGCGTGCTAAAGTTGTGGGTGTCCCATACGGGGGTGAGAGCCGTGCTTTGGTTTGCCATGCTGACTTCGTTTGCGCTGCTGGGCAAAGAACCCCAGCGATCTCAGCCGTTAAAGGTGGGCGACCCAGCGCCAATGTTTGAAGCCGTCAATCACGAGGGCAAGCCCGTCAAACTCACGGATTTCAAGGGCAAGTGGGTCATCATCGCGTTTTTCGTCAAAGCGAAAACACCTGGCTGAACGCTGCAAATGCAATCGCTGCGGGACGCAGCGGCGGAGCTGGCAAGGCTCAACGCTGTCGTGTTGGGCGTTAGCGTGGACCCACCGCAGACGCAAAAGGAATTTTGCGCCGAACAAAAGTTACCCTTCCCGTTGCTGGCGGATTCGGACGGCAAGGTCGCTAAACTGTTCGGCATCTTCAATGAGGAGCGCAAACTCGCCCGGCGCGTCACTTTCATTCTTGACCCCAAAGGCATCGTCCGCGCCGTTGACGATAAAGTGAATGTCCGCACGCACGGGCAAGATTTGGTCAAACTGCTCCGTACCTTGCAACAAGGAGAGGCGCCGCAGGGGGCGAAATGACAGGTCCGTCGTGGGACGACAAGGTGGACAAACCGCGATGGTCGGATGGCTCCGCACCCTTTGGGGCAAGCGCTCGCCGCCGGACATCTTGCAGGGGCATGCCGACGGGGTGCAAGCGGTTGCCTTTTCGCCGGACGGCAGCCTGCTGGCGTCGGGCAGCCGCGATGCGACCGTTCGGCTGTGGCGGGTCACCGACGGTCAAGCGGTTCACACACTGCGAGGACACAGGGACTGGGTGAAGGGCGTAGCCTTCTCCCCCGATGGGCGTTGGCTGGCAACTGGCAGCGGTGACAAGACGGTGCGGCTGTGGACGGTGGCAACTGGGGAACTGCACCGCCTTTTGACGGGGCACACCGATTGGGTCAACGCTGTCGCCTTTGCCCCCCACCAAGGGCTGTTGGCATCGGCGGGCGCCGACCGGGCGGTCCGCTTGTGGCGGCTGCCAGACGGTGAACCGTTGGGCACCCTCGGGCGCCACCGCAGCCCCGTGATGGCGTTAGCCTTTTCGCCCGATGGCACTTTGCTGGTGACGGCGACTTACGACGGCAGCGTGACCCTTTGGCGAGTTGACGACGGGAGTGCGGCGCTGATCCTGCCCGAACACGGCGACTGGGTGCGGGGCGTGGCGTTTTCGCCCGATGGCACGCTGCTGGCGACCGGCAGTTGGGACCGCACGATTCGCCTTTGGCGCGTGGCTGACGGGGCTTTGCTGCACACCTTGCAAGCGCCGAACAACCTTGTGCTCGGCGTAGCGTTTTCGCCCAGCGGCGAATTGCTGGCGTCGGCGACTTACGATGGAACAGTGCGGCTGTGGCGTGTTCGGGACGGCGCTTTTCTGCGGGCGCTGCAGGGGCATCGTGACCAAGTGCTCTGCGTAGCGTTTGCGCCCGATGGCACATTGTTGGCGTCGGGTGGTCGCGACAAAACGGTGCGGCTATGGCGCCTGAGCGAAGGGGGCAGCGCGCGTGACCGTTGACGAACTCGTGAAGGTGGAGCGACACCCGCGCTTTCAGTTGCAGCGCCGTTGGCGTATCGCTCTTATCGGCGTCGGCGGCATCGCTCAATCCGCCCACTTGCCCGCCTATCGCAAAGGGCAATCATGGGGTATCCCCATAGACATCGTCGCCGCTGCGGATGTAGACGAACGACGCCGTGAGCAAGCCTACCGCCTCTGGGGTATCCCTGCCGTCTACGCGGATTTTCGCGAAATGTTGGACAAAGAACGCCCAGATGTCGTGGACATCACGCTGCATTGGCAGCGTCATGCCGAAGACAAACTGGCAGCGGTCTGCGCCGCTGCTGAACACCGCTGCCACATCCTTCTGCAGAAACCGATGGCGGCGACCTGGGAACAATGTGTGGCGATGGCGGAAGCGGCAAAACGGGCGGGCGTGTTGCTGGCGGTCAATCAAAACGCGCGCTTTGCCCCCACTTTTTTCGCCGTGCGTCGCTTGATAGAAGCGGGTGCGGTCGGTGAACCGTTCGCCGTGTTGCTGCGGTCGGACTTCCCCAACCGTTACGAAGGGATGGTGCACGACTTCGGCGTCCACACGATGGACTTGTTGCGATGGTTTTTGGGGGCGACGCCGACCCTCGTGGCGGCGACAGCCCATCACGACGGGCACTATCGGTGGTGCGTCACTTTCGTCGTCCGATTCCCCAACGGCGCCGTCGCGACGGCAACAGACACCACTTGCATGCCTTTTGCGACGGAATGGCGGTGTGAAGTGTATGGCACAGAGGCTAATTTGTTAGGTGTGGAACGCTACGACGATGCGGTTACGATGGAACCACCGACCGTCCGATGGGTCGGTGTTGATGGCACGGAAGTTGTCCTGCGCGGCACTTACCGTTATGTGCCCGACGCTTTTCTCTGGGCATTATGCGATTTGCTGGAAGCCGCTGAGCAAGGGCGACAACCCTTGTGCAATGCCGACGACAACTTGCAAACGATGCGTCTGCTTTTTGACGCAGAAAGATCGCTGGGATTGAACGGCACATAGTTTCGGAAACTTATGTCAATGCGCTGCAAGGCTGGTCAGTGAAGACAGGAGCCTGTTGTCTAAGTGGAGGAATCGGCAGTGAGCGAGGGTGTGACGCCGGAGCGGATGAATACCTTGTATCGGCTGGGTTGGTATTTGTGCCGCTTGGGGGCGCGGGTTTGGGCGCACTTGCAAGTGGAAGGCGCTGACCACCTGCCGCCGACCGGCGGTGTCATCATTGCGTCCACACACACGGCGACTTTAGACCCAGTGATTCTGGGATGTGCGTTTCCGCGCCCCTTGACTTTCATGGCGAAGGAAGAACTTTTTCGTTTCCCGCCGTTTGCCGCACTCATTCGGGCTCTGGGCGCCTTTCCTGTGCGGCGCGGTGAGCCGGACCGACGGGCGCTACGACGCGCGTTACATTTGCTGCGCAGCGGGCGCTGCCTTGCCATTTTTCCCGAGGGGACGCGTAATCCCGCTCCCACGCTCCGCCCGCCTGAGTTGGGTGTCGCTGTGTTGGCGGCGTGGAGCCGCGCGCCCGTGTTGCCCGTCGCCATCGTGGGGAGCGAACAGTTGATGCCCAAGGGGCGCTGGCTGCCCCGTCCCGCCACGGTGCGGGTGCGGGTCGGAACACCCCTTCGGTTCTCCAGCGATGGACGGCGCGACGCATTAGTAGCCTTTGCGTGGCAGGTGATGGCAGCATTGGCAGAGTTGTCGGGACGCCCGTTGCCGTGCTGCCCACCAGTCCATCACCCTCGCGCATCAAAAGGAGGGCAGTAAGCCTTGCGGTGGTTTATCTTGTTGGCAATTGTCGCGCTTTGCGACGCCGGTTTTTCGGAACAGGAACGATGGGTGTTGGAGGACTTTGAACAAGGGACTGGGCGGTGGTTTGTGGAAGCGCACCAAAACCGCGAAAGCGAACCCCTTCCGTTAGCCCAATTGGAAACCTCTCATTTGACCCCGTCGGGACAAAGTCAGCGAGCCGGATTGTTTTTGTGGCGCCGTGCTCACGAGGGCGAGTGGGCACGGTTCATCTTTCCGCTAAACGGTGCACAACTCAGCGCCCGTAAAGCGACCGCGCTCACTTTCACTTGGGTTGGCGACGGCAGCACCGCATCGGTCACCCTCTCGCTGGTCGTGGAACGGCAAGGGACCGAGCGCGTGTTCCGCGCTGAACTGCCGTTGCCGACGGGTTGGCAAACGGAACGGCTCGCATGGGACAGTTTCCGTGACGCTGACGGGACGCCAGCGACCGTTTTCGTCCGTTACTTCACGGCGTTGCGGATAGAGCGCAACGGACCGTTTGCCCCTTTCTTTTTCGTGATGGACGATGTAGCGGTGGAAGTGAGTGCGCCGTCCGTACCTGCTGTCACTGCCCGCGCGGTCGTGGATTTTCAGCAGGAGCAAGGTGTGACTTTGTTGAGGTGGGGCGCGCATTGGGACCCTGTGGCGTTTGAGTTGCTGCAGAACGCCACTGCCCGCAAACGCATCGCAGAGTTGCGGCTGGGCTTGGCGCGCGTTGTCGTAAACGAATGGCTTCAGGGGCGTTCTTTTGAAGTGGCGGTGCGCGATGTCACGGCTTGGGCGCGCCAAGTGCGCCGCTTGGACATGGTGCCTTTGGTCACCCTCACGCCGATGGCACCTGACGATTTGCCCTCTGGTGCGTTTCAGCAGCAAGCCGTGTTCTGGGCACAGCGCTTGGCAGAAACGGTGCGCTTATTTGAAGTGTTTCACCGTCCTGCGGAACCGCCGCTGCAACTGCGTCCTGAGGTTGTGGCTGTTTACTTTGCGTCGCTGCAGGACGCGATCAAGCGGGTTGTGCCCAACGCCCAAGTGGGCGGATGGGGCGAGGGAGCAGCATGGCGCTCGCGCTTGACGACATTGTTTGCCAAGTCGCCGCGCCCCGATTTCCTCACCTTGAATTTTTACGGTTCCCACACAGCCAGCACCAGCGATGAAGAGTTAATGCGCGCTGCCCGTGAAACGGTCAGTGCCGACTTACCTGATCAAGTGCCGTTGAACCGCTTGGACGAATGGCTGCGACGGCTTTACCCCCCCTCAGGGGTGCCGCTGCAAGTGAGCGAGTGCGCCTTGAACGCCGCCCGCACGAAGGACGGGGAACCTGCCGATAACCGCGTCGGCACATCGTTCCACGCGGCGTGGTTGGCAGCCCTGTTTACAGCGATGGCAGGCAAGGCGGAGTCGTTAGTCCACTACTGTTTGGCAAGTAACGGGTGGGGCTTACTGGACCGCCAAGGGACGCCGCAGGCGGCTTATTGGGCGGTGTGGGCGTGCAACACCTACTTTCCGGCAGGCACCCCGCTGGTTGCGGCAGCCAGCAACTATGCCCCGTGTCTGATTCTGGCGGGGCGAACGGCTACCGCCGGGAATGTCTTGGTGGTAAACACGCACACTGCGGAAATGGAAGTTTTGCTGGAGGCTATTGGCGTGGAGCGCGCCCGCCTCGTGCGTTGGCGGTTGTTGCGGGAGCGGGAAACGCCGACTTACGCGGAGCAGAAGGCGTCGCCTGTAGTGCGCTTGGTGTTGCCGTCATACGGTGTGGCGGTGGTGCAATTCGTGTGGTAAGTGCGGCATAATAGCCGCCAGCGGACAACGGTGTCGCCAGCCCACAGGAGGTGGGCGCCAATGGAGCAGCCGACCAAAGTGCCGGCGCATCCTTCATCGCCGCCCGTATGGCGTTGTCCCGAATGTGGCGTCATTTTCGTCCCGCAGCCGACGACTGTGCGGTGCCCTCAGTGCGGCGAGAACCTCCGCAAATGTCGCTACTGTCAATATGCCGATACCGCCACTTGGGAGTGCACTAACCAACGCATCCGTTTCACCTTTGGAGACGAGTTTGGACGCTACCACATTCCTGAACCCGACCATGTGTGGGCGTGCCCGGAAAACCGCCCGGCGTTACACCCCACACCGTGGCAGATGGTTTTAGCCAACCCGCTGCTGCGGGCGTTGGCGTGGGGAGCAGGCACCGCTGTCGTTTTGCTCCTGGTTTTTCGGTTCATCGTGCTCCCGCTGATTGTCGGTCCGCCCGTGCCGGAGTCGGCGTTGTTGTCACTGCAAACCGCTGTGCCGTCACAGGTGATGTTAGGTGACCCGATCCACATTACCGTGACCTTCACCAACGGCGAACAAAATCCGTTGAATCAATGGGTGCTGGTGTTACGGGGCAGTTTGGTCACCAATGCGGAACCGCCTCAAGTGACGCCTAACCCCATCGTGCCCCCTGAGTTCATCGGTGATAGCGTCCGCCTGTATTTTGCCGGGCTGGCGCCCCAACAGCAGATGACGGTTAATATCACGCTACAGCCCAAAGAGATGCAACGGCGCATTTACAACTTGGAAGTGGACGCCTACGGCTATTTCGGTGCGCCTGGGCAACCGTTGGCGATGTATCGGGCGTTTGTTTTGCCAACCCGACGGTTCCAAGTGCAAGTGCGTTGAAGGTGATCTTCAAGAAAAGCGTTTTTGTTCGCCGCTGGCGTGGCTGCGCGTTGAACTATAAAAGCCAACAGGGTCAGCGGCGCCTACGAGCCCGCCAAGCTAAATAGTGTCCCAACGCTGTCGGTAAGTCGGTGTCGGTGGGCAGCAGAATGTAGTGGGCGTTGGCTTGACCGCAAGCGGTGCGGCACGCTTGCACAAAGGCATCTACTTGCCGACGGTAGGCTGTCCGCACCGCTACTGGGTCTGTAGGCACTTGATGCGGCTGTTCCATGTCCATAAAAGTTGTGGGCAAGGTAAACGGTAACTGCAGTTCGTCAGGGTCAAGGAGTTGGAACACAAGCACATCGTGCCCGCGTCTGTGCAAATAGTGCAACGCTTTCGCCAGCGCCCCATCCTCGTCCAGCAAATCCGATAGCAGCACCAACAGCGACCGCCGCTTCAGGTGAGCCGTTAGCTCCGCTGTCACTTGACGCAGATGGGTTTGTCCTTTCGGTTCAGCGTCGGAAAGCGCGGAAAGAACCACAGACAAATGCGCTGTGGCGCGCCGAGCGGGCACGAACGCTCGCAGCCGATCCGCAAACACGACTGCCCCGACAGCGTCCCCTTGCTGCAGGACGAGATACGCCAACAGCGCTGCCAACTGTGTCGCATAGTCCAGCTTGCTGACCCCGTTGCCCCCATAACCCATTGAGCCACTGGCATCTACCAACAAGTAGCAGCGCAGGTTGGTTTCTTGTTCAAACTGGCGGACAAATAACCTGTCCAGTTTCGCCAGCGCCTTCCAGTCCAAGTAACGGGGGTCGTCGCCCGGAAAGTAGGGACGGTGCTCGGCGAACTCCACGCTGAAGCCGCGAAAGGGGCTTTTGTGCCGTCCTGTCAGCGTTCCTTCCACCGCCCGCCGAGCAGTCAGTTCCACCCGTCCCAGTTTGGGCAAGGCTGTCTTGAGAAACTCCCACAGCTGTCGGCGCATGACCGTTGCCTCACTTAGCGTTGCGCGTTCGTGTTCGTGCATTAAGTCTGCCCGTCGCGAAAAGCGAACACCATACGCCCCTACAAATTTTGCGGGGCATATCACCGGTTGACAAATTCCCACTGTGTTGAATAATGGGGTTCGTTCGGAGGGCGGCTCTCTGAGCCGCCGAAAGAGAGCGGTGCGTCAGGAGACGCACCCTCCGAAGGCTCTCGGAGGGCGGCTCTCTGAGCCGCCGAAAGAGAGCGGTGCGTCAGGAGACGCACCCTCCGAAGGCTCTCGGAGGGCGGCTCTCTGAGCCGCCGAAAGAAAGCGGTGCGTCAGGAGACGCACCCTCCGAAGGCTCTCGGAGGGCGGCTCTCTGAGCCGCCGAAAGAAAGCGGTGCGTCAGGAGACGCACCCTCCGAAGGCTCTCGGAGGGCGGCTCTCCTGAGCCGCTGAAGGGAGAAAGCGGCGCGTCAGGAGACGCGCCCTCCGAGGTGCCGCAAAAGAAATTCAACGCACCACAAACTCCCGCAAAATTGCGGCAATTTCGGGGCGGATGAGTTCGTGGGGTGGCATTTCGCCGTTGCGCAGCATCGTCCGTAGTGCCGTCATGCTGATGTTGCGGCGGCTTTCAAGGTGCCCGCAGGTTTTCTCCGTCGCCAGGCAGCCGCACCGCTCGCAATAAAACGCCGCTGTCACCTTCAAGATCGTGATGCCCAAGTCGGGCAGTTCGTCAAAAATGCGATGCGCGGCATACGGATCGTAATAGTTGCCGACACCGGCGTGGTCGCGCCCGACGATGAAGTGCGTGCAACCGTAGTTTTTACGAAAAATCGCGTGGAACACTGCCTCGCGCGGTCCGCCGTAGCGCATCCAAGTCGTGATGCCCGAAAGGAGCACACGGTCGGCGGGGTAAAATTCGCGCACCAGCGCCTCGTAGGCAGCCATGATGGCTTCCGTCGGAAAATCGTCGCCTTTTTTGGTGCCCATGATGGGTTGAATGAGCAAGCCATCGCAAAACTCCAACGCACACCGTTGCAAATACTCGTGCGCCCGATGGGGCGCGTTGCGTGTTTGAAAGCCGACGACGGTGCGCCAACCCATCCGCTCAAAATGTGCCCGCGTTTGGCGCGGCGTCTGCTCCCACCGCCGATAAGGGTTTTCGGTCGGTTGGAGCAAGCGGATTTCACCCCCGACAAACCATTCGGGTTGATTGAGCACCCGTGCCACGCCCGGATGCTTTTCGTCCTCCGTGCCAAAGACGCCCTTGACCAACCAACGCTTGTCGGGGCGGAAGACATCTTGCACTTGAAGTATCGCCACAACTTCGTCACGCTCATCAACCAGCGCTACCTCTTTGGCACCCCGCACTTGCCCCACAAACGCGTCGGGAACAGGGCACAAAATCGGCATAGACCACACTTCGCCAGAGGGTAGGCGCATGTCGTCCACGACCGCCTTCACTTGTTCGCCTGTCATGAACCCCGTCAACGGGCTGAAAGCACCGATGGCAATCTTTTCGGCATCCCACAGCGTGTCGCGGTCGGCAGGCAAGTGCGGCAGTGTTGCCGCGCGTTTCAGTTCCTCTGCCGCTACTTCCATCGGCACCGTCTGGTCTACCAAAACACCTCCGTGCGGAACGGAAGCCATGCGAGTAAGCACCCCCAAACCTGAATTTTTCGGTCAGAAATTGTAGCACTGTTTGGGAGACGGTGTTGACGGCGTCACGGTTTATCGGGTCGTTGCAACACCCGCACGAGTTCGTTTACTGCCCGCTCAACGGTGTCGTTGAGGACGCGGTGGTCAAAGAAGGCAGCTTGTTCCATTTCCCATTGGGCTTTGGCGAGGCGACGGGCGATGGCGTCGGGAGGGTCAGTGCCGCGTTCTTCCAAACGCCGTTGCAGTTCCGCTATTGAAGGTGGTTCCACGAAAATCAGGATCGCCTCGGGACATTTCCGTTTAACTGTCAAGGCTCCTTGCACATCCAGCACCAACACGACATCGTAACCGGCGTCGCGCAGACGCTCTACCTCGGCGCGGGGCGAGCCGTAAAAGTTACCGTAAACTTCCGCCCATTCTAAAAATGCCCCTTCGTCCTTTAGCCGCTCAAACTCTTCAGGGCTGACGAAGTGATAGTCTTGACCCGCGACCTCACCGGAGCGAGGTGGGCGGGTCGTGTAGGTTATCGCACGGCGCATATGAGGTAGGCGCTTGAGTGCTTCTGTGACCAAAGTCCCTTTGCCCACACCAGACGGACCTGAGACGACGAACAACCGTCCGCGGTGTTGTGAAGGCATTCTCCTTTCCCTCCTTGTCAAAAGCATGCCACGCCCTGAATAGCGTCAAAGCGGTGCAATAATTGCAGGTCGGTGACAAGGTTATGCGCGGTGCTTTGCGGCGGCGTTGGCACTTGGCGCAAGCCTACTGGCGCGATGCGGTGTTGCTGCTGCGACAATTCCGCATCTCGCTGTTGGCGTTTACCGCCTTGACACTGTGGGGCGCTGTTTGGTTATGGCTATTTTACCGCCCTAAGCGGTTGGATTTCACCGAAGCCCTCTACGCTACTTTGATGCTCATTTTCCTCAACCCGACGCTGGAGTTCCCGTCGTCGGCGTTAGTGCGCCCTGTCTTCTTCGTCGTGCCTGTCGTGGGTGTGGGTATTTTCACTGAAGCCGTCATCCGTTTCGGTATTCTGCTGTTCGCTAAAAGTTACCGCGAAGAGGAGTGGCAACGGGTCATGGCGAGCACTTACCGTGACCACATCGTTGTCGTCGGTATCGGGCGGGTCGGTTTCCGCGCGGCGCAAGAACTGCTGCGGTTGGGCGAAGAGGTTGTCGCCATCACGCTGGTGGATGACGAGAACCGCCACCTTATCCGCCAACTGAGGGCGATGGGTGTCCCTGTCATCGCCGATGACGCACGCCACCCAGAAGTGTTGTGCGACGCCCGTCTCAGGGACGCTCGCTGCTTGCTCATTTGCACCGGTAACGACCTGACCAACTTGGAAATCGCCCTGACCGCGCGAGAACTAAACCCCAAGGTGCGCATCGCAGCGCGCTTGTTCAGCGACGCGATAGCGGAGCACGCCGAAAAGTTTTTGGGCGTGCAAGTGGCTGTTTCCACTTCAGCGATCGCAGCACCGGCATTGGTCGCAGCGGCTATGCGTCGTTCCGTCGCCCACGCTTTCTACATCGGGGAGCATTTGTTTCATGTCGCCGAATTTACGGTGGACGCTGATAGCCCTTGGGCAAACAGCAGCGTCGGTGCGTTGGAGCAGCACCGCACCTTATCGGTGGTGTTGCTACGGCGCGCCGATGGCACCTTACTTTTGCACCCTTCGGCGGCGACCACCATTCAAAGTGGCGACACTTTGGTCGTCGTCGGTACCCCTGATGCAATCGTCGCTTTGTCCGGGCGAGGCGACAGAGGTTCGCCCCGCGATGTGTGAAACCGCGGCGGGTAACCCCTTCAGCGTCTCGTTGAGCCTCCCTCAATGGCGGCTCAGGAGAGCCAACAGTCCCGCTAACATTAGCCCGTTCATCAACGCCAAAAACCACAACCATCCCTGCAAGTTGCGGAGCCGCTGTGAAGTTTCCAGCATCGTCCGATGGGTGCTGTCCAACTGTTCGCGCAAAGGTTGCAACGCCCCTATCAGTTCCTCGCGGGTGGGGGTCTTTTCCAAGCGAGTTTCCAAGACGGTGGCGTCCTGCTTCGTGGAAAGGCGGGAAAGGGCGTCAGCCAACCGATTATCTATCCGCGCCACATCGTCTTTTGTCGGCGCGTTTTCCAACCGCCCGTCTATGCGGGCGACTTCCACTTTGGTTGCGGCGTTGATGAGCAGCGTGTCCACTTTACCGATAAGCCGCTCCACCATTTCCCGGCTGGCGCAGTTCATCAGCCGTTCCTCTAACCGCAACAATTCTTGTTTTGTGGCGACCTGACCGGCGAGTTGACTGACTTGCTGCCACAGACGCTCTATCCATTCCATCTCTTGCATCGGCGTTCACTCCCTGCCAGCGTAAACGGCGTGGATACGGGTCTTCCTGCTTTCTTTTTTCGGCACGAAAGCGGCGCCGCTATACGATGCCGACCCGCAGAAGGTCTTGCACATCCACCATGCCGACAGGGCGGTGCTCGGCGTCAACAACGGGCAAGTCGTCTATCTGGTGTATTTGCATGAGCCGTAACGCTTCCGTCGCCAACGCCTCAGGGTGGATGACCTTCGGCGTTGGGGTCATAACCGCAGCGACAGGCGCATGGAACAAGTTGACATCGCGCAACAACGCCCGACGCAAATCGCCATCCGTGACGATACCGCACAACTTGTCGGAATCGTCCACGACGATACACGCGCCTGCCCGCGCTTTCGTAATTGCGGCGAAAGCGTTTTTTGTCGGCTCGCTGACATGCACCTTCGCCAACCGTTCGCCCGTCCGCATGACATCGCGCACCCGCAGTAACAGGCGGCGCCCTAAAGCGCCGCCGGGATGCAACCGAGCGAAATCTTCGGGCGTGAAGCGCCGGGCTTTCATCGCCGCCAACGCCAACGCGTCGCCCATCGCCATCATCGCCACCGCGCTGGCAGTCGGCGCTAAGTTCAACGGACAGGCTTCCCGTTCCACCGACACATCCAGCACGACATCTGCTGCCTTTGCCAGCGTGGATCTAAGGTTGCCCGTCAGAACGATGAGCGGGACACCCAATCGTTTGAGGGCAGGCAAAATCGTGAGCAACTCGTCCGTTTCGCCGCTGTAGCTGAGCATCAACACGACATCGCGTGCCGTCACGACGCCCAAGTCCCCGTGAACGCCCTCTGCAGGGTGCAGGAAGAGTGCCGGCGTGCCCGTGCTGGACAGCGTGGCGGCGATTTTTTTGCCGATGGCGCCCGATTTGCCCATGCCTGTCACGATGACATGCCCTTGACAACTCAGAAGCATAGCGACGGCGTGCTCAAACGCTTCGCCCAACCGATCGGCAAGTGCGCTGATCGCAGCGGCTTCCAAGCGAAACACTTCGCGCGCCAACGACATCAGTTCGTCGGTGTCAAAGCGCGGTAGCGACCCATGTTGCCCGCTCATAGACTGTCCTCCTTGACCGCTCGTTGTCTGGTTCTCCCTTTCGGAGGCGTGCGTCCTTGTGCGCCGAATGCTGCCTTGGAAGGGCGCCCTGCAGTTCAGCAGTGTAGGAACGCCGCCTCCGATTTTATTCGGCACCCGCTGAGCCTGTCAATGACCGCCGCGCCAAAATTTGGACAGCCGTTTCGCGAAGGGGGCAACGGGCACATGAAGTTCGGCATCGTTGTTTTTCCAGGCAGCAATTGTGACCGCGATTGCCACCATGTCGTCACGCGAGTGCTGGGCTGCGATGCTGAATTTGTATGGCATGAAGAACGCAGCCTGCGCCGGTTTGATGTCGTGATTTTACCCGGCGGCTTTGCATATGGCGACTACTTGCGGGTTGGCGCTATCGCCCGCTTTTCGCCTGTCATGGACGCGGTCGCCGAATTCGCTGAAGACGGCGGTTTGGTCATCGGCATTTGTAACGGCTTTCAGGTGCTGGTAGAAGCCGGTCTGTTGCCGGGCGCTTTACTGCGGAACCGCTCGCTGCACTTCGTCTGCAAGTTCGTCCACTTACGGGTAGACAACATTGACACTCCCTTTACCCGCTGTTGTCGCGTCGGGCAAGTCTTGCGTGTTCCCATCGCTCACGGCGACGGGCGTTATTATTGCGACCCAGCGACTCTGGCAACTTTGGAGCGCAACGGTCAAATCGTGTTTCGCTATTGCACGCCGGACGGGCAGGTAACAGAGAGCGCTAACCCCAACGGTTCCATCGCTAACATCGCAGGAGTCGTCAACGAGCGGGGCAATGTGTTAGGTATGATGCCGCACCCCGAACGGGCATCGGAAGCGGTGTTAGGTTCAGCCGATGGAGCGTTCCTCTGGCAGTCAATTCTGTCAGCCGTTGCCGTGCGATGATTGCAACGAAAGCACATGTAAGCCTAAATTTGTAGGGGCATAATGTTTGGCGGGCGTGAAGGGGCAGGTGTGGTGCAGCGTCGGCAGTAATAAGGCGCGACGATGCCTCCGAACACGGTAAGGGGGGAAAGGGTAGTGAAGGTCGGAATTGTCGGCAGCGGGCTCGTCGGCAGCACAACCGCTTACGCGTTGACGCTTTTGGGTGTAGTGAATGAAATCGTCCTGATTGATTTGGACCGGCGCCTCGCTGACGCCCACGCCCAAGACATCCTGCACGCCACTCCGTTTGCTTACCCCGTGACCGTGCGCATGGGCGATTACCCCGACTTGCACGGGGCAGTCGTCGTTGTCATTGCCGCTGGTGTCGCCCAGCGCCCGGGCGAGACGCGTTTGCAACTTTTAGACCGCAACGCACAAGTCTTCCGCGACATCATCCCCCGCATTCTCCGCCACGCCGCTGAGGCGATTTTGCTCATCGTAACCAACCCCGTCGATGTCTTGACGCAAGTGGCGACGCGTCTTTCAGGGTTGCCTCCCGAACGCGTCTTCGGTTCGGGCACGGTCTTGGATACCGCACGGTTCCGCGCCTTGTTGGGGGAGTATTTGGGCGTTGCCCCGCAATCGGTGCACGCTTATGTCCTCGGTGAACATGGTGATTCGGAGGTGTTGTGCTGGTCCAGCGCCACCGTTGCCGGTATCCCTTTGCTGACTTTCGCGGAGCACATCGGGCGTCCGTTGCCCGTTGAAATGCGCCAACACATTGACGACGGTGTACGCCAAGCGGCTTACCGCATCATTGAAGGCAAAGGTGCGACTTACTTCGGGATCGGCGCTGCCATCGCGCGGTTGACCCGCGCCATTCTGCACGACGAACGCGCCGTGTTCACTGTCACGGCGCTCAACGAGGAAGTAGAAGGTGTAAGGGAAGTCGCCCTTTCGTTGCCCCGCATCATCGGGCGCACCGGCATCGTCGCCACTCTGCACCCGCAGTTGAGCGACGATGAACGGGCTGCCTTGCACCGCAGCGCCGAAATTTTGAAGCAGGCGGCGACCCAACTGGGTTATTGACTGTCGTGCGGCACCAACTGCACTTTCAACGCGCTGCCGTCGCGCATTAATTGCAACGCTGCGCCGTAACCGTCCAATGCCAACCGGTGCGTCGTCAACGAGTTGACATCCACGCGCCCTGACCGCAGCAAAGCGATAGCGGCTGCCAGTTCGCGGTTCAGCGAGAAACTGCCGACAATGGTAATTTCGTGGCGATAAATGGCGAAAGGCGCCATCACGGTCGTGGCTGTGGGTGGGCAGACACCGAATTGGAGAAACCGTCCGCCGGCTCGCACCCGTCGCAACCCTTGCGCCACTGCTTGCGGGTTACCGCTGGCTTCAATGACTAGCGAAAAATCGTCAGCGGCACCGTCGCTGCCTTCCGCGCTCAACTCGTCAGGTGACAGCGCAAAAGCAGCGCCGAACCGCTTTGCCATGTCGCGCCGTGTGGGCGCGACATCTACGGCGACGACCTCGCTGGCGCCGTGCAGAAGAGCTAACTGCACGAACAACAATCCGATGGGACCACACCCCAGCACCAACACGCGTTCGCCGGTGCGGAAACCGACTTTGCCCAAACCGTGCAAGCAACACGCCAACGGCTCTGCCCACGCCGCTTGTTGCGGCGTTAAGCCTTCAGCGGGGTAAACATTGTCCGCTTGCACGGCGACGAATTGGGCGAACCCGCCGGGCAAGTGAACGCCGTAAGCCCGCAAGTGGCGGCACAAGTGCTCGTTGCCTTCACGGCAAAAAGGGCAAAGACGGCAGGGGATGTTGGGATGGACGACCACGAAATCACCGACTTTTATGTGCCGCACCGCACTGCCGATTGCGACGACCTCACCGCCAAATTCGTGTCCGGGCACCAGCGGAAACGCCGCCGGAAATTCGCCCTCAAAAATGTGCCGGTCTGTCCCGCACATCCCGCAGGCGGCGACGGCGATGACGACTTCGTTGTCCTGCGGTGTGGGGTCAGGCACATCCACAACCTGCCATTGTTTCGGGCGCTCCAACACCACTGCCCGCATGGGCGTTCACCTACCGTCGGTGCCGATTTTTTCCCGCCTGGCAGTGACAGGCAACCAAACCAATCGGGGCACCCATGCGGCGCCGGCATGAACGCCGGGGGGTAATTGATCTACCCAAGTCGCCGTGTTGACCAAAATGGCAGCCGTTGCCTCATCGCCCGCGACACCGCCATGCACGATCAAATGGAGCGGTGGGTCGGCGTCAATCTCTACTTCGTCACGGGGGTTAGCAGCCCCCATGACCATTTGCAATTCCAGCCGAACGCGTTCGTATTCGCCTTCCCATCCCGACGCGATGTGTTCAATACCCCGAACGATGTCTGCCGCATCGGGAAGCGGGCGAATCGTTTCTGTCAGGCGCGACAGTTTGATGCCTAAGGCTGCAGCGAGGAAAGCGGCGGAGTGAGCCAACCCTACATGTCCCAACTTGCCGTCGGCGACGAGACGGTCAAATTCTTCGGGTGTTAAACCGACACCGGCTTTTTGCTGCAACTGGGGACGACGGGTGCCCAAGTCCACGACGCGCCGCACAGTGACGCCCCGCAAATTCACGCACGCTTGAGCGACAAACGCGGGAAGACGGTCCATCACGAAACCGGGGTTGACCCCCGCACCGACGACGGCGACTTGGCGTTCCTTTGCCAAGGCATCCAGCGCTTCCACTTCGTCGCCGCCGGTCAACCACGGAAAAAACAACTCCTCGCACGACGCGACGACATGCACTCCGGCGTCCACGAGCGTGTGCAAAGTGGGCAGTAAAGATGCCAGGTGGGAAGTGGTAGCGACGACGGCGACGGTCGGCTGCGCTGCCAAGGCTTCAGGCAACGCGTCGGTGACCGACACATGCGTGCGTCCCCAGCCCGTCAGAAAGCCCAAATCGTGTCCGACCTTTTGCGGGTCTGCGTCCACGGCGCCGACGACTTGCACATCGGCACGGTGCAGCGACATCCGCGCTGCGGTCAAGCCGATCGTGCCCAACCCGACAAACAGCAACCGGGGTGTCGGATGCGCCACTGATTGCCAGTGCAATTCCCATTGCCGTTGCATCGGTGGATTTGCCCTCCGACGACCGTTGTCTTAAAGTGGCAACACGGCGACGACCTGGTCGCCTTCTTCCAATTGGATGACGCGCCCACCCCGACCGGTGCGGGAGATGACGGCGATTTCGCGGACATCGGTGCGCAGCACCCGTCCGCGTGCGGTGACGATGAGCACATCGCCGTTGTCGCTGACGACAGCGGCACCGCCCAGTTTTAGCTCCTCGCGCAGAGCCGATGCCCCTTTGGAGCCTTTACGGCGCGGTTTGATTTCCTCCAACGGTGTGCGTTTGGCGTAACCGTCGCGGGTGACGATCAGCAGGTACAACGGTTTTTGCGGCACAACCATTGCCACCTCCCCAATTCAGGTTACAACTGCTCGTGCGGCGGCGCAGCCTCTCGTAAAAGGGCGCGAATTTCTTGCACCAGTTGGCGGGGGCTGAACGGTTTCGTAAAATAGCGAGCGGCACCGGCGGCGTAGCCGGCTTGCTCATCGCTTTCTTGTCCCCGTGCGGTCAGCATCACGATAGGGATATGGGCGGTTGTGGGGTCATCGCGCAAAAGCCGAGCCACTGTCAACCCATCCATCTGGGGCATCATCACATCCATGACGATAAGGTTAGGGCGCTCCTGACGGGCGATCTCCAACGCTTGGACGCCGTCGTAAGCCGTCAAAACTTCAAAACCCTCTGTCTCCAACCGGTCCCGTAGCATGCGCACGATTGCCACTTCGTCATCCACGACCAAGATACGCCATTTCATCTCCCCATCCCTCCGCTTGCGGCGACGCTGTCGTGTCGTTCAATCAGCGGAGCGCTCGCAGGTTTGACGGGTCGCCAACAACTCCCGCACCCGCTGGCGCAACTCGCGCGGGCTGAACGGCTTTGTCAGGTAAAGGTCTGCTCCCACCTCGCGCCCCATTTGCTGACCCAAGTGGGTGTCCAACGCAGTGACCATGATGATGGGCACCCGGTTGAAGGGTTCAGGCATCTGTCGGATGGTGCGGCACAAGGAAAAGCCGTCCAAATGGGGCATGAGAACATCCATCACGATCAACGAGGGGGGATCAGCAACAACTTGCTCCAGTGCGTCCTGTCCGTCGCAGGCTTCCCGCACTTCAAACCCATCCCGCCGCAATGACTCTGCGATAACTGACCGCACTGCCTCTTCATCATCTACGACCAAAATGTAGTCCGCCATCAAGGTCGCCTCCGTTCCGACCGATGCGCGCTGTGGAGCGGGATGCCTAACAACGCCCAAAGGGCTTCTCCTAACCCCTCACTGAGACTGGGATGCTGCCGCACGAGGGTCACGGCTCGCCCCACTGTTTGACCGTGTGCCACTAACGCTCCCGCTTCGCCGTTTAAGTTTGCCGCATCGGTGCCGAGAATGTGCACACCTAAGATGCGCTCTGTTTTTTTGTCCGCAACAATTTTGACGAAGCCCTCCGTCTCCCCCGTCACCACTGCCGCCCCACACGCCCGCCACGCAAAGCGACTGATCACCACCTCGTAACCTCCCTTGCGGGCATCTGCTTCCGTTAAGCCCATCCGCACCGCTTGCGGCTCACAGTAGACACAAAAGGGCACGACCAACGGTTCAGGCGGTGGCGGCAAAGTGCGCCGGTGCAGCCAATGGGCGACAGCCTTTGCCGCTCGTTCGCCTTCCGCCATCCCGCCATGCGCTGTCCCACCGCCGCGCACGACATCGCCGACGGCAAAGGCGGTTGGCGCACTCGTTTGCTGCCACGCGTTCACCGCCACCGTCCCGTCCGCGTTCAGCGTCACGCCTAACGGTCGCAACGGTTCGCTGTTGGGTTTGCGCCCGACAGCGCAAATTACCGCATCGGCATCCAATTGTGTTCCGTCGCTGCAATGCACGAGCGCGCGCCCGTTCGTGGCGTCAATGCGCTCCACCTTAACGCTTGTGCGCACCACAATGCCTTGTCGCTGCAACGCATCGGCTAGCGCGTCGGCAATTTCCGCGTCCATCACCGGCAGCAAGCGGGGCAACATTTCCAGCAGTGTCACCCGCACGCCCAACGCATTGAACAGCCACGCCAACTCCACACCTGATGCGCCCCCGCCAATGACCACGAGGCGGTCGGGCAACGCGTCCCAAAATAGCGCTTGCTCTTCCGTGAACACGGGCGCGTCGGGATGGTGGGGCAACATGTTCGGCGATGACCCCGTCGCCCAAATCGTCGCATGGGTCGTGACCGTTTGCACTGTGCCGTCAGGCAGCGTGAGGCGCAACTCATGTTCGCTGACGGGTTGTGCCTCGCCGCGCCAAACAGTGACGCCGTGGTGGCGCAACAGCGTTTGCAACCCGCGCCGCAAAGTCGCGACCGTTCGGTCCGCCCACGCCCGCATTCCTTGCCAATCCTTGCACGCCCCACTAACGATGACGCCAAAGCGTTCAGCGTGTCGCACCTGTTGCCACACTTTGGCGCAATGGATAAGGGCTTTGGACGGGATACACCCTCGGTTCAAACAAGTCCCGCCCAACTCCGCCCGTTCCACCAACAGCGGGCGCAACCCGTGTTGCACGGCGCGGATGGCAGCGGTGTAACCTGCTGGTCCGCCTCCAATCACGACGACATCCCACTGTCGTTCCGCCATCGCAAAAGTGCCTCCATCGGACGCATGCATCCGATAGGTCGGTGCGACGCTACATCGCCTACAAACTGGGCTGCAACTGTTTTCGCAACCGTTCGTAATGCCGTTTGGCGACAGGGTCGTTGGGATAGCGCTTCAACTTGTTCCCCCACACCCGCAAAGCGTCCTGCGGTCGTCCCACCCGCTCATAAGCGTGTGCCAGCGTGTGCTCAATCTGCGGCGGATGCGGAAACCGCACCGCCTTCTCCAGCCAAGGGATGGCGGCGGCAGGGTCTTTTTGCCAGTGGTAGTAGAACCAGCCCAGTTCCCAATAAGGCTCGTAGCGGTCGGGTGCGGCTTGCAAGTAGCGTTGGAGCAGCGCCAGCGCTTCGTCCTTGCGGTCGTAACTGACCAGCAGCCACGCCGCGTTTTCGTAGGCGTCGCCGAAAGTCGGGTCTAACTCAACCGCTGCCTTCAGGATGCGGATGAGTTGGAAGTGGTAGCCTTCGTGCCAGCAAAAGTCGCCGATGCCCGTCAAAATGCCGATGGCGTTATCCACCACTTCGCTGTCGGTGTGGGTCGTGTGGTGGGCGAAAAAGGACGGTCCCAACGCCCAAACATAGTGGGGGTGCGTCTCGTAAGGTGACCGCATTTGTCCCATCGCGACGCTACCGCTGCCTATCAACATCACCGCCAGCATCCAGCGCATCGCCCTTCACGCTCCTTCGTGCGGATTCCTTCGGGCTACCTTTGCTGCGACCGTTGCTGCTCCGCTCGCAATTGCTTTAACCGATTTTGCACCGCCTCGCGGATAACGGGGTCGTCGGTTTCGTCCAAGATTTGCTCCAGCGTGGCGATGGCGGTCTCTATGCGCTGCGGTTTCGGGATGGTGAAGGGGTCACCAGCCGCTTCCGGTTGCGGCTGCGTTCGCCGGCGCTGTTGCCGAAAATACACGAGCATAGCGACGACCGCTGCTGCGACGACGACGGCGATCAGCCACTTGACCATTTCGGTCACCTCATCGGCGGTCATGTCGGGTCACCGTAATGCTGTCCCCATTGCTGCGCCAATTGCTTGCCAATCGTCATGAGCCGCTCGCGTTCGGTATCTGTCAGCGGTTTGAACTGGCGAACGACTTCGCAGTTGCGCTTCAGTTCATCAACGGTGAACATGCCGACGACGGCGCAAGCGACTTCGGGAAAACTCAGCACATAGCGGATGGCAAAGTCGGCGTAGTCGGCGAGTTTGCCGGGGTTAGGGCGATGGTAACCGAACTGCGGCGCTGCCATCACCTTCATCGCGACGACACCGACTCGGTGTTTGCGGGCGATAGGCAACACTTTGCCTTCAAAGTCGTAGGTGAAGCGGTCGGCAAAATTCATCGCGGGCATGACGACATCAAACTCACCCGTGTCCAACACTTTTGCCATGACCGAGGGACGCAAGTGCCCACTCAACCCGACGAAACGCACCCAACCGCGCTTTTGCGCTTCTCGCAACCCCGCCAGCACACCCCCTTTGCCCAACACGCGGTTGGGGTCATAATCGCCGATGTTGTGCACATGCACCAAGTCCACACAGTCGGTGCGTAAAGTCCGCAGGGCGTTTTCCAAAATCGCCAGCGCCCGTTGTCCATCGTCCGTCGCCGTTTTGGTCACCAAAAACACCTTGTCGCGCACCTTCGGCAAGATATTGCCGATGAATTCATGTGCCCGCCCATAAGTCGGCGCCGCATCCCAGTAAGTCACACCTAACTCAACCGCCGCTTCCAGCAACGCCGTTGCCTCTTTTGCGTTTCGTCCCATCCCGAGAGGTCCGAAGCCTAATCCCAGCGTCGGCACTTGAACGCCCGTGCGTCCCAGCGTGCGCGTTGGGAGCGGGGCGTTCGCCGCGACGCTCCCTGTTGCCGATGCGACCATCGTGGCGCCCAACGCTTTCAAAAACGCCCGCCGCTTCCAACCCGCCATCGGTGTTCACCGTCCCTTTAGGTAATATGCTGACCCCCATTTCGCCGAGACCCGTCAGGGTCGGGGCTGGAAGGTCAGATTTCGTCCTTGGCAACAAGGGGAAAAGCTGAGCACGGCAAATGGACAAGCCCTTTTCAACGCCCCGAAGACAGCACCCTCGCGCTGGCGAAACATGCAACACACCGACGGCATGCCCTTCAAGACGGCATCGGGCACGCCGTTCGGTAAAACAGGCGCGACATGTCGGTGCCTTTGGACAACGGCTTACGCGTTGGCTTCGCCGGCGGCGACAAGTTCATCGCTTTGTTTGGTCCTTTGCCCCATCACCAGCGGCAGCACTTCCTCCACTTCGTCTTGACTGACCATCACGATGCAGTCCCACGGGCACACCTCCCAGCACAGCCGGCAACCCGTGCACCGCGCGACATCAATGACGCAAACCTTCTCGTTATACCACGGCGGGGCAATAGGGCGTTGAACGGTCAAGATACAGTCAACGGGACAGATGTCCACGCAGGCTTCGCAGCCCGAACAAAAGTTCGTCTCAATCCACGCCTTTTCGCCCTTCTTCTTGTCCTGCCGAGCGGCTTTAGCGGAGGAAGTCGGCACAGTTGGCATGCGGTTCGTCCCTCCTTTGTGCGCGTTCGCACTAAAACGATAGCGCACCGAGCGTCGGAAGTGCCACGATGCAGTTTAGCCGCGTGTCGTCAACCCCAATTCATCGCGGAGCGCATCCTTGATGCGCTGGACGATGGCGTCGGCGTCCTCGCTGCTCAAGGTGCGGTCGGCGGCTCGCAGGGTCAGGCTGAAGCCGACACTGCGGTGCCCAGGCGGGACAGGGGCACCCCGATACTCGTCAAACACTGTGACCCGCTCCACCTGTTCGCCGCCGACCCGTCGGATGAGGTCCAGCACTTGAGCGGCGTCCATGTCATCGGGCATCACGACGGCGATATCGCGCTGCGTCGCTGGGAACGGCGGTAGCGGTCGGTAGGAGCGTTCCCACCGCGCCAGCGCTACCAAGGTCTCAAAGTCCAGTTCGGCGGCGAACACCGGTTGGGGCAAATCGTTCACCTCACGCCAGCGCGGATGCACTTCGCCCAGCACGCCGACCGTCTGCCCGTTTACTTTGACTGCCGCCGTGCGGTAAGGGTGCAAAGTCGGATGCTCGCCCCGCTCAAAAGCGGCGGCGATACCCATCCAATCCAAAAGCCGCTCCACGATGCCTTTTAAGGCAAAAAAGTCTGCCGCCAGCATTTCGTCGGGCAGGTTCCACCGAACAGGGTAAGCGTTGCCCGTGATAGCGATGGCAAGGCGGCACGGTTCGGTGCTCGCCATGTCGCCGACAATGCCCTGCCGATAGACCTTGCCCAACTCAAACACCCACACATCCCGCACGGCGTTGCGGAAGTTGTGAGCGACGACGGAAAGCACCGACGGCAGCAAACTCGTCCGCGCAATCGTGTGGTCTTGGGTCAAAGGGTTGCGCAACTGTAGGGTGCCCTCCAGCGGCGTGATGCCCCAGCGTCGCTCCGCGTCGGGGTCGGTCAAACTCAGCGTCACCACTTCCCGCAGCGCCATGCGGGTCAAAAAGGTGCGGACGGCGTTCTCCGCTCGTCGGCGCCGGCTTTCACCGGCGTTAGGCGCGACGCCTTTGGGCAGCGTCGTCGGGATGCGGTCGTAACCGTAGAGGCGCGCCACTTCCTCAATCAAATCGGCTTCGCGCCGAATGTCGTTACGAAAAGTCGGCACAACGCAATGCACCGTGTCACCGTCCACCTGCACCTCAAACTGCAACCGGTGCAGCAACGCTGCCACCTCGTCAGCCGAAAGGTCAACGCCTAGCAACCGACGGACGCGTTCAGCGCGGACGGACACCCGCGCCGGTGCAAACCGCAGCGGGTAAATATCCAGCACGCCTTGACAAACGGTGCCGCCGGCTAACTCTGCCATCAATTGGGCGGCGCGGTCGGCGGCCCTCACCGTCCCGTTGGCGTCCACCCAGCGCTCAAAGCGGTAAGACGACTCGGTGCGCAAGCCCAACCGCCGGCTGGTTCGGCGGATGCTGATAGGGTTAAAGTGTGCCGATTCAATGAGCACATTGCGGGTGAAGGGCGAGATAGCGGTCTCCAGCCCCCCCATGATGCCTGCCAGCGCGACGGGGCGCTCGGCGTCGGCGATGACCAACACCTCGCTGTCCAACTCGCGGCGCACTTCGTCCAGCGTGTAAAGGACCTCGCCGGGCTTCGCCCGTCGGACGATGATGCGCCGTCCCCGCAGGGTGTCAAAGTCAAAGGCGTGCAGCGGTTGCCCCAATTCCAGCAAGACAAAGTTGGTGATGTCTACGATGTTGTTGATGGGTCGGATGCCGCTCGCTTCCAGTTTGCGCTTCAGCCACGCTGGGCTTTCATCCACCTTCACACCCAGCACCAACCGTGCCGAATAGCGCGGGCACAAATCGGGCGCTTCCACCGTGACCGAGGTGTAGGCGCTGATGGGCTCGCCCGCCTCATGGACGCGCACTTCCAAAGGCTTCAACGGCACCTGCAGCATCGCCGCCAGTTCGCGGGCGACGCCGTAAACCGACAGCCAATCGCTGCGGTTGGGCGTTACTTCCAAGTCCAACACCACATCGTCGCCCTCGTGCTCCACACCTTCAATGCCCAAGCCCGCCATCTCTAACGCGTAGACGACTGCATCCACGCTCAAAGGTGCGTCAATAAACTCCTGCAGCCATGTGACGGATACTCGCATCGTCTCAGCCGCCTTTCACCTCTTAGGTTTTGCTTGCACTCGTCGCAGTCTCGGGGCGTCATGGATTATAGCCTGCCGGGCGCGCTAAGATGGACAGCGACGCTCTCGCGCACCGCAACGCGCAAAGGAGCAACGCGCCGATGGAACCGAAGGTCGCCGCCGTTTTGGTAGCCGCTGGTCAAGGCAGCCGCATGGGCGGCGGCAAACTTCTGTTGCCGCTGGGCGAACACACGCTGGTAGAGTGCGCCGTGCGCACTTTTCTCGGCGCCAGCGTCAGCGAACTCGTCATCGTCGTGGGCGCTTATGCCTTAGCTGTTCAACGGGCGCTGCGGGACTACCCCGTTCGCTTCGCTTTCAACCCCGACCCAGCGGCAGAGATGATTGACAGCGTGCGATGTGGGCTGCGGGCGCTGTCGTCAGACACCCTCACCGCGTTCCTCATCGCCCCCGCCGACATGCCTTTGATCTTGCCAGAGACGGTGCATCACCTCGTCGCGGCGTTGTTGTCCAGTGACCGTCTCATCGCAGTGCCAACCTTCCGCAGGCGGCACGGCCACCCCGTCGCTTTTCGCGCGGCGATGTATGAAACGGTGCTGCATTTTCGCAGCCCACAGGGGTTGCGCCCGCTGGTGCACGGGGCGCAATTTCGTCCGTTGACAGTGCCCGTGGACGACGAAGGCGTCGTCACCGATGTGGACAGTTGGGACGATTACCGGCATCTGCTTCGCCTTTGGCAAGCCCGGCGCCAACAACAGGCAAACCTGCCGGCAAAATTTTGACCGGCAGGAGGTGGCTCGCCGCCATGCGTTGGGCTTGCAGCACCTGTTGCGTAGTGCCGTCGTTGCGAGGGGGGCAGATGTCGCTCAATGCGTTCCTCGCCAGCGCCGCCGTGCTTAAGTTAGACGGCGTGGAACTGGCGGCTGAACATCTGCCCACGCTCCGCTGGGAGTATCTGGCGACCTTGCGGCAGCAGATACAGGAGAACGACCTCGCCTTGGCTGCTGTGACATGGACGCTGCCGCCCACACCTGAGCGGGTGGAGTGCGAAACATTGGCGCAAGCCTTACAAATCGCCCATCAACTGGGCGCCCACGCCCTTTGCTTGAGTGGAGTCAACGATTGGCGCCCTTACGCCGAGAAGGTCGCCGCCATCGCGGGGCAGGCGGAGGCGTGGGGAATGCCCGTCGCCTTGTTTTGGGCGCACGAATGCGGCGACCCGGAAGGGTTTTTGCGACTGTTAGATGACCTCAATTCGCCTTTCGTCGGGGCATGTCTGTCAATCGCGACAGACTTGGCGCCAACCTCGTCGCAGTGGGATGCCGTCGCGATGGTCGCTCCCTTCGCTGTCCATGTGCACTTGCGCGTCGTGCACTTGCCGACGGCACTCGTTTGGTGCCCCGCCTTTGAGTTGCTGCGGGAATGCGAATACGCAGGGTTTGTCAGCCTCGTCCAAGTCCCCGAGCCACCCGAAGAGATGCTGCCCGTCATCTTAAGTCAACTGCGGCGCCTCGTTTAATCGCCGCTCGTCCCTTGCGTTAGCGTTACCCTTGTGCCATATTTAGCGTTGGCTAAACTTGTTCTGAAGGTGGTTCTAAAATGCGGACGCTGACGCCTGCGATGGAAGATTACCTGAAGGTGATTTACAAGTTGCAGCAAAAGGACGCGAAGGTCACGACGCAGGCGATCGCCAAAGCCATGAGGGTCAAGCCTGCTTCGGTGACCAACATGCTCAAGAAACTGGCTCGTCTGAGGCTTGTCCAGTATAGCGCCTACAAGGGTGTGCGGCTGACGCCGACGGGCGAACGGATGGCGCTGGAAATCATCCGCCACCACCGTCTACTGGAACTTTACTTGCGCCAAGCGCTGAACATGCCCCTGCACAAAGTCCATGAGGAAGCCGAGCGGTTGGAACACGCCCTTTCCGAGGAGTTGGAAGACTTGATCGCCGCCGCTTTGGGCAACCCGACCCATGACCCACACGGACACCCCATCCCGACGAAGGAAGGGCATTTTGACGAGCCCCCCCATCAATCCCTTTCGGAAGCGCCTCATGGGCAAAAGTTTTTGATCGTCCGCGTCAGCGACAGCGACACAGAGATGCTCCGATACTTGGAAGAGTTGGGTTTGGTGCCTCACGCCATCGTCACGGTGCTGCGCCGCGAACCTTTTGGCGGTCCGATTTGGGTGCAAGTGGACGACCGCACCCACGCTTTAGGTCAAGAGGTAGCCCACCATGTTTTCGTCCGTCCGTTAGCCGAGGTGAAGGCAAATGTCAAAGCGGCATCGCCCCGACGAAGCAAACGCCGACCGGCGTGACCGCTGGCTGCCGTTGAGCGAACTGCAACCAAACCAGAAAGCGGTTTTGCGCGCTATCAACGCCCCCAACCCTCTCGCCCATCGGTTGATGGCGTTAGGCATCGTGCCTGGCACCGAAGTTGAAGTCGTGCGCACTGCGGCTTTCGGTGACCCGATGGAAATTCGCATGCGTGGCTTCCGCCTCGCCCTGCGCAAACGGGATGCCCAGTTGTTGCTGGTAGAACCTCAGCCGCCGTAAAAACCTTGAGGGCTCCCACAAAAGGTCTCCACCAATAAACCGTGCGATGGGAGGCACGCCGCGTCCACAGCGGAAATGACCGACACAAGGGGGAAGGCAACTTGGTGGCGCAAAAGGCTCTGACGGTAGCGCCATGGGGTAATGTCCGAATGACCAACGGTGCGCTGTTCAACAAATTAACGGTCCTTAGTTGCTACGGCGTTGTTGTGTTGAATAACGGGGGTTTGGTCGGAGGGCGGCTCTCCTGAGCCGCCGAAAAAATGACATGAAAACCGTAAAGGCGTGTCAGGAGACACGCCCTCCGAGGTCTTGCCGACAAGGGCAATTCAACAAAGCAAAGCGGCGCCAAATGGCGTTTTCCGAATCGGCTTGGCGCTTTTGCCGTGAGGAGGGATTTTGATGGCTGCGACAAAGACTTTGACCATAGCCTTACTGGGCAACCCCAACACTGGCAAGAGCACGCTGTTCAACGCCTTGACAGGTTTGCGCCAGCATGTCGGCAACTGGCCGGGCAAAACGGTGGAGAAGGCGGAAGGGTTCGCTCGGCTGCGCGATGGGCAAACGGTGCGAATCGTGGATTTGCCGGGCACTTATGCCCTGCACGCTGAATCGCCCGAAGAGCGCATCGCCTGCGAGTTCCTGCTGAGCGACGAAGTGGATGCCGTCATCGTCGTCGTGGATGCCACCAACCTCGCCCGTAACCTTTATCTCGTCCTGCAAGCGTTGGAGTTGACCGACAAAATAGTTGTCGCGCTGAACTTGATGGACGAGGCGGCGGCAAAAGGCGTGAATATCCACTTGCAGCGGTTGCGCGACATGCTGGGCGTGCCTGTCGTCCCGACAGTCGCTGTGCGGGGCGAAGGTGTGGCAGAAGCCTTGGAAGCAGCGGTTGCCGTCGCCGAAGGGCGCTTGCCCGTTCGCCCCGTCAAAACCCGCTACCCCTTGCTCGTGGAAAATTGCTTGCAAAAGGTGACACCCCTTTTGGAGCAAGTCGTGGACGGGCGATGGCGGACGGCGAGCCGATGGCTGGCGCTGCGGTTGCTGGAAGGCGATGAGTTGGCGCTGGCATGGTTGTCCCAGCGGGACGGTGTGGTTGAGCAAGTGCTCAACGAATGCCGCAGGGACGCTGAAGGGTTTGGCACTTCACTGGATTTGGAAATCGCGCGGACGCTGCACGAACGGGCAACGGCTATCGCCTCTGCCGTCACGGAGCAAACACCTCGTCCCTCCTTGCAATTGCGGTTTGGGCGTTGGGTAGTCGTCGTCCCGCGCTTTGATTGGACGGAGTGGCTGGACAATTTGCTGACGCACCGCTGGCTGGGATTACCCCTCACCTTGGCGCTTTTCGGTCTCATCTTTTGGCTGACGGCAATCGGTGCCAACAAACCGTCAGCGTGGCTGGAAGGAGGCGTCTCGTGGCTCGTCGCACAAGCGCGCCATTGGGCAAACGCAGTCGGGTTGTCTTGGTGGCTGAAGGGCGTGCTCGTTGACGGGGTGCTGTTGGGCGTCGGGTCAGTGTTTGCCGTCATGTTCCCGCCGATGCTCATCTTCTACCTGCTCTACGCCGTGCTGGAAGATTTCGGTTTAGTTCCCCGCATCGCGTTCAACTTGGACAAGGTGATGCAAAAGGTCGGGTCACAAGGCAAACATTGCCTTTCGTGCATGGTTTCGTATGGCTGCAACATTCCCGGCGTTTTGGCGACGCGGGTCATTGAAGACCCGCGTGTGCGGTTGATCGCTATCTTGACAGCGGCGCTCAACCCATGCAACGGGCGGTGGGGCAATTTACTGCCCTTGAGTTTGTTGTTGTTTGGCAAATGGGCGCCGCTGGTGTTGGTCGCGCTCATCGCCATCAGTTTCACCGCTGTCTTGTTCGGGTCGTGGCTGTTGAGCCACACCGTGCTCAAGGGCACAACGACACTGTTCGTGTTGGAGTTGCCGCCTTACCGCAAGCCCAGCCTGCGCAAGTTGCTTGTCAACACCGTTTGGGAGCGGGCGGTGCAAACGCAATATCGGGCGCTGCTTATCGCCGCGCCTTTTTGTGCGCTGATTTGGCTCCTGAGCAATTTGCCCGTTGGCGCACCTTTTGAACGCACGGTCACAGGTAACTTGGTCGCGACATTGGATGTCGCCGGAAAACCGTTGGGGCTTGACGGCAGCATGTTGACGGCGTGTCTGTTTGCGTTGCCCGCCAAAGAGATCGCCCTTGCGTCGCTTGCTATCACTTACGGGTTGCAACGGACTTTGGACGAACCGGCTGCGGTGCTGGACTTTTTGCGGGCGCATTGGTCGCCCCTTGCGGCGTTCACCTTCCTCGTCTTTTATGCGCTCTATTTGCCTTGCGCTTACACCTTCGTCGTGCAGGCAAAAGAAGCGGGGCATTGGAAGTGGGCGGTGTTTGCGGGTGCCTTTCAGTTGAGCGTCGCCGTCCTGTTCACTGCTGCCGTCCATTGGAGCGGCGTGGCGCTGATAGCCGCGTTCAAGTGAACGCGGGCTATTCGCCCCGCAACGCTGCGACAGGGTCAAGGGCAGCGGCGCGACGGGCAGGAAACCAACTGGCGACGACGATGACAGCCAACGCGGTGACAGCGGCTAAAGCGTAAATGTCCCACCGCCGCAGCATCGGAAAGGTTTCGCTTTCCACAAAGGTCGCAAAGCCCCGCAGCCCGGTCGGCGTTCGGTCCAACACCTCTACGCCGATAGCCCCTACCGCCTCACCCAACCCGACCCCAGCGATGGCGATGAGCAATCCGGCGGCAAGGAAACTCAGAGCGATGCGGTGGGGCAACATGCCCGCTGCTTTCAGCACGCCGATAGCGCCCTTCTTTTCACTGACCAACAGCACTAGGGTGATGGCGATGCCGAACCCGGCGACGACCACAATGACGGCGACGACCAGCGTGGCGATCAGGTCAATCATGCGGAAGATGGCGAGTAACCCGCGTCCCAACTCCTGCCAAGTGTGGGCGTCCAAGCCTGTCAATTGACGGATTTGCTGCGCGACGGCGTCAGCGCGGTGCAGATCGGTCAGGCGAACGGAAAGGGCGTCCACGCGGTCGGTGCCCTTGAGCCGCTGCACGGTGCGCAACGGCGCGTAACCGCGAAAGCGGTCAACGAGGGTCACTTGCGATCGGTAAAAACCGACGACGCGCAAGGGAGCGGTCGCCCCGTTGCGTCCGACAACCGTCACCCGGTCCCCTAACCGCACGCCCAAACTTTCGGCGAGTTTTATGCCCAAGATGACGCTGTTCGGGTTGGCTTGCAAGGCGTCCAAACTGCCTGCGGCGATCCAACGGCGTAGCGGGACGGTGCGGTTGTAGCGTGCCGGCTCAATGCCGATGAGCCCCACCGTTTCAGTGCGATCGCCAAACAGGATAAGCCCTTCCATCGCGACGATAGGGGCGACGGAACGGACGAAAGGCAGTTGTTCAATTTGAGCGGCGACTTGCTGCCAGTTGGCGATGCCTTTGAGGGGCTTCGGAGCGGCAGGGCGGGTCGTCGCAAAAAGGGTGAGCAACGGCGACGCGGCGAAGACGCGGCGGACAGGCTCCGTCGCCACCGCCGTTGCGTCCTGCGGGTTTAGGTAAGCGCTCATCTCTTCACCCAGCACCTCTACATGTGCCGCCAATTCCACCACCTTGTTGACAAACTGGTTGAGGAAGCCCAGCGTCATAGACCGCATGATGATGAGCGCTGCGACGCCGACCGTAACGCCCAAAACGCTTAGCAGTGTCTGGCGGGGACGAGCACAAAGCAACCGCCACGCCAGCCACAGTTCCATCGGCATCGTTGACGCCCCCACAACTTGATACCTGGTGCGGCTCACCGTCGTTTACGGGCGAGCGATGTGGTTCAGTTGGAAGCGAACAGGTTGCCCGTCCTGCAAGTCGGATGGCGGGTTAATGATGACGAATTCACCGACCCGCACACCGCTGCGGACATGGATGTGTTGGTTATCCCGTGCCCCGATTCGCACCCGCCGTAACCGAGCGCGCCCGTTTTCCACGACCCAAACGCTGGGCGCCGCGGTGTCGGAGGCAACCGCTGTCGTAGGCACTAACACCGCATCGGGCACGACCGTCACTTGAATGTTCACATCACCGCTCATGCCCAACTTCAATCCGTGCGGCGGCTCAATATCGCGTAACTCCACGCGGTAGGTGCGGGTTACTTTGTCGGCTTCGGGATGGATGCGGGCGACGATGGCGCGATAAACCCGTTCAGGGTAAGCGTCCACGCGGAAGTAAGCCCGCTGCCCCAAGCGCACTTTGCCGATGTCGGCTTCATCCACTTGCGCTTCAATGCTCACTTGCTCCCCTGTCGCCATCTTGACGATAGTGGACATGCCAAAGCCTGCCGCCAAGTAACTGCCGACTTTGGCGACGACTTCCGTGATGACGCCGTCAACGGGTGCGCGCACGACGAAATCGCTCAATTTGCGTTGAGCGTCTTCGTAGGCTTGCAGCGCCGCTTCATATTCGCGGCGAGCGACTTCCAGCATTTCGGGGCGGGCGCCCCGTCGCGCTTGAGCCAATTTCGCCTGCACTGCGTCCATGCGGGCTTTTGCTGTGCGCTCTGCCGCCGCCGCTTTGCGCAGCAACGCTTCGGCTTGACGCAATTGGGCGCTGGCAGCGTCCACTTCTGCTTGGCGCAAAGCGATTTGGCGTTCGTTGGCTTTCGCCGCTCGCAACTGCGCTTGCGCCTGAGCCAGGCGGGCTTGAGCGGTTTCCACATCTTGCTGGCGCAAACGGATTTCCGCTTGGCGTGCTTTGGCGGCTTCCAGCGCGGCTTCCGCTTGCGCCACCTGGGCGTGCGCCGCTTCGCGCTCTTGCGGGCGTGCGCCTTTGATAACCTGCTGCCAATTGGCTTCGGCTGCTTGCCACTCCGCCAGCGCCAACGCGTAGCGCGTTTCGGCAGCATCCACATCGGCTTTGGCGATAGCGCCTTCGGCGAACAAGCGGTGCGCTCGTTCCCGTTGGCGTTGGGCTTCGTCCAGCGCGGCTTTAGCGGCGTCCAGTGCAGCTTTGGCGCGCCGCTTCTCTTCTTCGCGGGCGCCTTCGTCCAAGAGCGCCGCTTGCGCCTTGGCGGTTTTTAAAGCGGCTTCCGCTTGCGCAATTTGCTGCCGCACGACTTCCTTCGTCGTTTCCAACGCTATCTGGGCTTGGCGAAGTTGGGATTCAGCGATCCGCAAGTTCTCTTCGGCTTGGCGAATGGCAGTTTGCACCTCGTCGCGTGTTAGCCGCAAACTGTCCAGCGCCTGTCGGTAGCGCGCTTTAGCGGCGTCCCATTGCGCTTGCGCCGTGGCGATCTCCGTTTGCGCTGCACGCCATTGTGCGATGGCGGCGTCCAATTCAGCGCGGAGGGCGGCGATGTCGAGCGGGTCAGTACCCGCGCGCAACTGCTGCCACTGGGCTTCAGCGACGCGCAACCGCTTTTCCGCTTCCCGCACCTTCATCTCAAAGTCTGCAGCGTCCAGCAGGGCGAGGGCTTGCCCTTGTCGCACCCGTTGCCCTTCCTTGACCAAAATGGCTTTCACCTGCGCCGAGACTTTGGCGTCCACCAGCAACTCTTGGGCGGGCTTAACGGTGCCCGTCGCGTAAACGACTTCCACCAGCCGTCCCTGCCGCACAGGGATCACTTGCACGGCGACAGGGCGTTGCCGCCACAGCCACCATGCCACGGACAGCAAGAGAGGTGCAGTTAAAAACAGCCAGCGGCGTGCAATCATCGGCTCACCCATCCTTGCCTTCCCAAGGTCGCCTTCGCAAATTATCGCACGGACATGCTGTGTTGAATAATGGGGCTTAGTCGGAGAGCGGCTCTCCTGAGCCGCTGAAAGAGAGCGGCGCGTCAGGAGACGCGCCCTCCGAAGGCTCTCGGAGGGCGGCTCTCCTGAGCCGCTGAAAGAGAGCGGTGCGTCAGGAGACGCGCCCTCCGAGGCACTGCTGAAAGAAAACACGGGTATCGCACCGCTAAAAGGGGGCACGCACGAATGGCGACGGACTTGTGGGCTCAACTGTTGCGCTGGCAAGCCGCGCTCAAAGCCATCGCCCAAACGGGTTTAGTGTTCACGCAAAGCCCTTACGAACGCGAGCGCTACGAAGAAGTGCTGAAACTGGCGGCGGAGATGGCAGCGGCGCTGGCAAACGCGGCAAACGCAGAGCAAGTGGAGCAAACATTGCGAGCGTGGAAAAGCGAGGTTCAACTTGGCGTGGCAGGCTATGTGACGCCGAAAGTCGTCGTCAATGCTGCTGTGTTTGACGAACACGACCGGCTGCTGTTGGTGCAACGCGCTGACAGCGGGACATGGTTTTTGCCGGGCGGTTGGGCGGATGTCGGCTACACGCCCAGCGAAATCGCCGTTAAGGAAACGCAGGAAGAAACGGGCTTGACCGTTGAACCGCTACGGTTGATCGCTGTCTTGGATGGCTTTCGGCATCGTTTTAGCCGGGGCATTGCGTTTTACTGCCTCGTCTATGAGTGCCGCTATGTGGCGGGCAAGTTGCGCCCGCTCCCCCATGAGTGCCGGGACGCACAATTTTTCAGCGAAAGCGCCTTGCCTCAACCGCTTCACGGGGACGGGCGTTGGGCATCGTTGCTGTTCGCCCTGCGGCGGGGCGAGGTTGCCGTGCCTTACAGCGATTGACAGGGCACTGAACGGTTTGTCAGCATGCCGACACCAGCTCGGGCGCGATGCGCGCCAGCAGGTCGCGGGCGGACAGGCGCCCTTCGGCGATAGCGATCAACTCTTCGTCAGTGCGTTCGTCACAGAAGTCGCGGAAGGTGTAGGCGGTGCCGCTACCGTTGCGCAAAGTGCGAAACCACAGCCACGCTTCCACTAACCGCTCCACATACAACGGCACCCACTCGCTGGGGACGCGCCGCAGCAGTTGTTTGCCGATAGCGGTCTTTTTGCCCAAGCCGCCGCGCAAGATAATGTCGTAAGCCTGAATCTTGCCGCCATGCTCGTCTGTCTCCCGCGCTGTCGTCCCTTGCAGCCCGATGTCGCCGACCCAATGCTGTCCGCAGGCGTGCGGACAACCGTCAAGGTGAATTTTCAGGTCGGCAACCGCTTCGCCGAATTTCGCCTCCAGCCGCTCCACGATTTCCTTGAGTTTCGTCTTCGTCTCGGTGACCGAGTAGTTGCAGAAGGGTTCACCCGTGCAAGCGATGGAGCGCCCCCAAATACGGTTGACGCGCAACGGAAAGCCCATTTGCTCAACCCGATGGGCGACCCACGCGACTTTGTTTTCGGGGATGTTTCCGACGATAAAGTTTTGCTGGCGTGTCAACCGAATATCGCCGCCCACTTCTTCCACGATGTCGGCGAGGCGCAGCATCTGGTCGCCCGAAAGCCAACCGACGGGGACGGGAAAGCCGATGTAAAAGTAGCCGTCTTGGCGCTGCGGGTGAACGCCCAAATGGTCCGCTTCGCCCACCGCTTCAGGTGCTTGAAAGTCTTCCAACTTGCGCCCCAACCGTTCTTCCACCATCCGCCGGTATTCGTCGGCGCCGTAATCGTCCACCATGAACTTGAGCCGCGCCTTGACTCGGCTGAGCCGATAGCGCGGGTTCTCTTTCCAACAGTCAATAATTGCCCGCAGCACTTCAAGTGCTTCCTCGTAGGGCACAAAAACGCCCATATCGCGGGAGATTCGGGGTGTGGATGAAAGCCCGCCGCCGACACGCACCGCAAACCCTTCGCGCCCATCCTTGATGACGCCTACCAATGCAATGCAGTGAATTTCAGGCGCGTTGCATTGAAAGGGGCAAGCAGCGATGGTGATTTTGTGCTTGCGGGGCAAGTTGGAGTAGTCGCGGTTGCCGTAGAAGAAGCGCGCTGCCTCCTGAATGAGCGGTTGGACATCAAACAAGGCGTGGCGGTCAATGTCAGCGACGGGGCAACCCGTGATGTTGCGAACCGTGTCACCGCAACCGCCTGCTGTCGTTAGACCGTTGGCACGCAGGTGCTCAAAGATGGCAGGCAAATCCTCCAGCCGAATCCAGTGCAGTTGGATGTTTTGGCGGGTGCTGATTTCGCCGTAGCCTTTGCCGTAGCGGTTGGCGACTTCACCGATCGCCCGCAACTTCCGCGGCGTTAGGAACCCACCAGCAATTTTTATGCGCATCATGAAAGTGCCGACCTTCGGCTTGTCGTGATACAAGCCCCACCACTGGAGCCGCACGATGTCCTCTTCGGGAATAGCCTCGTAGCCCGCCGCGATCAGTTGCGGCAGTTCGCAAATGATGTCCAGCGGAAACTTCTCCTGTTTCATCCGCTCGATGCTGTTGCGTTTGAGCACCAAGTCCCACGACGGGATGTCCGGTGGCTTTTTGGCGGCTGTCGTCGGCGTTGCGTCAGGCGTTGGCTGGGTCATCGCTGCTTCGCCTCCTTGGCCGTGTAAATTTTAGCATGCCGAGTTGAAAAGTCAACTTTGGGGAAGTTAGCGGGCGAGAGCGGTTAGACCGGGCGCGTTTGAGGCCATGCCAGTTCCACGCCTTGCGCCCGCAGCAGGTCTTGAAACTCCCGCAACAACTCCGTTTTCTCCCGCACCTGATGCGGGACGAGTTTACGCTGGCAACAAAAAGCGGCTAACGCGCCCGCTGCCTCACCGATGTTCCACTCAACGGGATGCAGCCGGTAGCAGCCGTTGGTGATGTGGGTCGTGCCGATGTTTTTGCAAGCGGGAAGCAAGTTGCGCATCCGCACGGGCAACAGCGCGCCCAACGGGATTTGAAAGGGGTAAGCGCTGATGTCAATGTAGTTGTCGCCCCCTGTTGACGGGTGAAGGTCAATCCGGTAGCAGCCGACGCCCACGCTGTCGTCAAACTGCTCCGCTCCTTCCTTGCCCATTGCCTTGCGCGCGTCCACACCGACATGCCATTCCGTGACGGTGAAAACGGCTTTGATGCGCCGGCTCTCACGGATGTAAGGGTATTTGGCAAATCCGTCTTCGGTGCCCGTGATGTCGGGACGCAAAAACAAACCGGGGTAACCGACACCGCCATCGGGGCGGGGTGCTTCCGTCTGCAGCCAGTAAAGCCAACTGAGCGACAGTTGTTTGGCTTCGTGCAGCGCCTGCTTTACTTCGCTGGGGTCGGCGCACAACTCTGGCACAATCGGGCGCAGCCAGTAATCGTTTTGCGGCCAGTTGACGATGGTGACTTCAAAGGGCATCGCCTCAGGCGGATAGTGGTCTTTGCACACGATGCGTCGGTAGCGCCACAAATCGCTGTCACCTTCTTCGGGGAACAGCACGCGACGGCGCGGCGCAAGGGTGATCGGATGGGGATGTGTCCAGTCCAACAACTTTCCTGTCCATGCCGGCGTCAGTTGGGGCACATGGTCGCGCCAAAACTCATAACCTTCAGGCTTGTCAATGACATGGCTACTGTGCGGGTCGTAACTCATCGCAAAGACCCAAGTGATGGCTTGCATGTTGGCAGGTTGCGGTTCGCTCTTGGCGTGAGGCTCGCCCGTTTCGGCGTGGCTCTCCGCACCCGTCACATACTCGGTGCCCGTCAGGGGCAACAAGTCACCCAGTTCCGTCGCGTCCAAAAAGTAGGTGGCGACGATAGTCTCCTCATCGCCCGTCTCCAAGTTGCGCACCGTCACGCTTGTGACGCTATCGCCGTTTACATCAGCGGCGACAAGTTTCCGCCGTAACAGGACGAGCACATCGCCGCGCGCTTGCGGGTAAGCGAGCATCAATTGCAACGCCGTCAATGCAACTTTAGGTTCGCAACACAAGCGTGACACATACCCCTTGCCCGGATTAAGGTGTGGGTCCGATCGCGCCGCCGGCAAAAGCGGATAATGCTCACGGTAAATGTGACGGATGAGATAGCGGAGTTGACGATAACGACGGGTGCACCCAAAATGTTCAATCCACGGATGTTCATCGGGCGGAACGGCTTGCGCCGTCAGTTGCCCGCCGAGCCAATCGGTCTCTTCGGTCAAAACGACTTTGCATCCCAACGCTGTCGCCGCCAACGCCGCTGCACATCCTCCCAAACCGCCGCCGATAACCGCCACATCGCAGCGCCATGTCTTCACCGACACCACCGTCCTTTGGCTTAGCGTTGCGTCGCCACAAGTTTACCGTATCCGAGGGCTCGTGCCATCCCTTGCGCTTTTGCCAGCGTCTCGTCGTATTCGGCATCGGGGTCGGAATCCGCTACGATGCCCCCGCCGACATGGAAAAAGGCGACGCCGTTGTGCACGGTGATCGTGCGGATAGCGATGTTGAAATCGCAATGTCCCGTGAAACTCCAATAGCCGATGCAACCCGTGTAAAGGTTGCGGGCGACAGGTTCCAACTCGTCAATAATTTCCATCGCCCGCACTTTGGGTGCGCCTGTGACGGAGCCGCCCGGAAACATCGCTTGGAGCACATCCACGACATCGCAATGTGGCAGGATGCGACCTTGCACCGTAGAAACCAAATGCCACACCGTCGGATGTGCCTCTAACGCCCACAAGTCCGCGACTTGCACGCTGCCGATTTCCGCGATCCGTCCCAAATCGTTCCGCTCCAAGTCCACGATCATCAAGTGCTCGGCGCGATCCTTTTCGCTGTGCAACAGTTCATCGGCAAAGGCGGCGTCGTCCGCTGGCGTCGCCCCGCGCGGACGCGTGCCTTTGATGGGGCGCGTTTGGGCGATACGCGTGACGGGGTCAAAGTGCAAAAAGCGTTCGGGCGAAACGCTCAGCACATGAAAATCGCCCAAATTTAAAAACGCCGCAAAGGGCGCAGGGTTGACCTCGCAAAGGCGCAAAAACAGCGCCGAAGGGTCAGCCCTGACGGGCGCCCGAAAGCGATGGGCGAAGTTAACCTGATACACATCGCCCGCCGCGATGTAATCCCGAATGTGTTCAACGGCACGACGGTAGGCGTCCTTGTTCATGTCTGCCGTGAGCGAGAGCGGTTCAACGACATGCGCGGGGCGATGGCGTTCGTCACCCATTGCCCACGCGACTAACCGCTCCAACCGTTGAGCGGCTAAGCGGTCAGCGGTCGCCCCTGCTGCGGGTAAACCGGTGGCGACGGCGTAAACGCGCCGTTCGCGCAAGTCCACCGTTAAAACAGCCCCGTAAGCACAAAACCACATATCAGGCAGAGGCACATCGCGCCGCGCCCGCAGAGGCAACCGTTCCAAAGTAACCCGTAAATCGTAACTCAGGAAACCGATCAACCCGCAGGGCAGCGGCGTAGGCAAGTCGGGCAACCGTCCCAACCGTTCCCGCATCGTCGCCCACAAGGCACGCAGCGCCTGCCACGGAGAGACATGCGCGATACCGCCCGTCCCGTCGTCCCACCGCAGCCACACAAAGTTGTCACCGACCCGATAGACCAAACGGACAAACGGTTCCGTCGCGAAAAAGCAGTAGCGGGCTAAGCGGAACGGCTTTTGAGGCAGTGGGTCTAACCCGCTGTGCAAAACGACGGCACCTTGCCGTTCCAACGGCAACCGGCGGTAAAGTGCCAAGGGCTCTACGAAGGGTAACTCCACCCGACGCACCATGCGCGTCACCGCGACAAGTTTAACAGCCCTCTTTCAGGACGGGGGAAGTTGCCCTAAAATGTTACTTGCCCTTTGCGAACCTCAAGGGCGCGACGGGCCGGTAGCTCAGTCTGGCAGAGCAGGGGACTCTTAATCCCAAGGTCGCAGGTTCAAATCCTGCCCGGCCCATTTTCGCTCCATGCGTTTATCCAGTGCCCCGTTGTCCATAAACGAGGCGGTGGCGCCGATTGACCAGCGCGCCCACCGGCGCAAGGGTCGTTCTATCTTTGGGTTTTACGATGCCACTTGGCGTTTTGCGGCTTCCCAGTCAGCGATGCCCTTGCGGACTTCGTCGGCACTACGACGGAGCGCCTGCAATTCCTCTTCGGTCAACTTCAACTCCACGATGCGCTCTACACCGTTTTTGCCCAACACGACGGGCACGCCGATGAAGACATCGTGCAAGCCGTATTCGCCTTGCAGCAACACGCTGCACGGGAGCAACCGTTTTTTGTCCCGCACAATCGCTTCCACCATCTCAGCAACCGCTGCGCCCGGCGCGTAGTAGGCGCTGCCTGTTTTTAGCAGGTTGACGATCTCCGCCCCACCGTCGCGCGTGCGCTGGTTGATGTGCTCAATCGTTTCTGGTGGCAACAGTTCAGTGATGGGCACGCCTGCGACAGTCGTGTAGCGAGGCAAGGGCACCATTTGGTCGCCATGCGACCCCAACACCATCGCTTGCACATCCTTGACCGAGACGCCCAACGCTTGCGCGACGAAGTAACGCATGCGGATGGAATCCAGCACGCCCGCTTGCCCGATGACCCGTTCGCGGGGAAAGCCTGTGACCTTCCAAGCGATGTAGGTCATGACATCCAGCGGATTGGTGACGACGATGACGGCGGCGTTGGGCGCCAATGTGCGGATGTGTTCGGCAATGCCTTCCACGATGCCCGCATTGGTCATCAGCAAATCCATGCGGCTCATGCCCGGCTTGCGCGCGACGCCGGCAGTGATGACGACGACATCGCTGTCGGCGATGACGCTGTAATCGTTGGTCTTGCCGACGATCTCGGTGTCAAACCCCTCCAGCGGCGCAGATTCCGCCATATCCAACGCTTTGCCCTCGGCGACGAACTCCACGACATCTGCGAGCACGATGTCACCCAATTCCTTTTGCGCCATTTTCAGGGCGGCGGATGACCCGACCATGCCCGCTCCGACGATGCTAATTTTCGCCCGTCCCAGCATCCTTGGCTCACTCCTTGCTCTGCCGCCAATTGCCCATGCTTTCGGGTGCGTCGCCCTTCACTTTACAGCGGTTGTGTCCGTTTGTCCAGAAACCACCAGTTGGCGCAATAGGGCGGGAATTTGTTCAGGCAAGTCAGCGACGGGCACGCCGGCTTTTTGGAACGCCTCAATTTTGCTTTGGGCGGTGCCCATACGCCCCATGATGATGGCGCCCGCGTGCCCCATCCGTTTGCCTTCGGGCGCCGTTTTGCCGGCGACGAAGGCGACGACGGGTTTGTGCATTTCCCGCTCAATGAACGCGGCAGCCTCTTCCTCATCCGTCCCACCGATCTCGCCGATAAGCACGACGGCGTCAGTTTGCGGGTCATCGTTGAACAGGCGCAAGATGTCCACGAAGTCCAAGCCGATGATGGGGTCACCGCCGACGCCGACGCAGGTGCTTTGCCCGAACCCCGCTTTGGTCAACTCCGCCACGACTTCGTAAGTTAGTGTCCCGCTGCGGGAGATGACGCCGATGCGCCCTGGCTGAAAGACTTGTGCGGGCATGATGCCGACTTTGCATCCGCCAGGCGTGATGACGCCAGGGCAGTTGGGTCCGATGAACCAATGCCCGTCACCCGCTATTTCAAAGGCGCGGGCAACTTTGAGCATGTCGTGGACGGGGATGCCTTCGGTGATGATGACGACCCCTTTCACGCCGGCATCCAACGCTTCCAACACGGCGTCAGCAGCGAACGGCGCGGGCACAAACACCGCCGAGACATCTACGCCCCCGACCGCTTTGACGGCTTCGTGCACGCTGTCAAAGACAGGGACGCCATGAACTTGTTGCCCGCCTTTGCCGGGCGTGACTCCTGCAACGATGCGCGTCCCGTAATCCAACATCAGCCGCGTGTGGAATTCGCCTTCACGCCCTGTAATGCCTTGAACGAGGACGCGCGTGTCTTTGTGCACTAAAATCGCCATCCGTGTCACCTCCGTGCCCATCGGTTACGGTCATGCGCCCGATCAATGGGGCTGCAAAATTCACCCTTGTCGGTAGCACTCCGTGACGAAGCGGGCAAGGCGGCGCGCCAAAATCGGTGCGGAGCGCAACAAAGTTTCCGCCAACGGTTCGTTCTCAGCGAAGGCGGTGCCGAACCGCAATTGCCCAGTTGCCCAAGGGCGCCCATCGGCGTCGGTCAACCGACATTGCACCTGTATTTGCCACTGCAGCCAGCCGTCCATGCTTTTAATCGGCTCAAGCGTCCAATCCAGCAACCTCAGGTGCAAGACGAGCGTTTGCGCGCGGTGGCGTTGCCAGCGTTTGGCGGGGCGGAAGGGCGTTTTACCTTGTTGCGTCGTGTCCATCAACGCCGACCAAAACCATTTTTGCGTTTCCGCCATCATGCGCTGCCAAAGGGCTCTGTTGTTGGGGGGGACGGGGCGTTCACCACCGACACTGTTGTCCACTCGCCAGTCCACGAAGACCTCAGGGGGCAAGTTCGCCGGCGGCGCCAGCACGGGGGGCAGGGCAGCGGGACGAAAACGCCGCCGGGCTTCCCGCACGATGTCTATCCGCTCCGATAAAAACGGGTGCGACCGAAACCAACTGAGCAACCCTTGCTCTTCCCCCAAGCGGCGCAAAGCCCGTTCAGCGGCTTGGGGGTCAAAACCCGCTTTCGCCATCAGGCGCACGGCTTCGCTGTCGGCTTCCCGTTCCCGCTCGCGGCTGTAGTAACTGGCGACAGCGTTGACCAGCAGTTGCAACCCCGTGCCGACAATTGAACCGCCCAAGCCCCGTTCAATTTCCGTGCGAATGCGCTCCAAGCGTGTCGGGTTGCGTTCCAAGTTGCGTGGGTGGCCTTTGAGCAGGTGGGCCAACTCGTGCGCCAACACGAAAGCGATTTCATCGCGCCCTTGCAATCGTTCCAGCAACCCTTCGGTGACGGCGATGTCCCCTTGTTCGCTGGCGAACGCGTTGGGGTCGCGCATCGGCAACACGACAACGCACCGAAACCGTTCCGCCTGCGGCTCGCCTTCCAACAAGCGGCGGGCGATCGCATCCAGTTCCCAATCCCGTTCGCCTTCCAGCGCCACCCACTCGGAAGGAACGCCGTCGCGGGCGAGGTCACCCGAGGGCGATGCCGTCGTAGCCCTACTGCCGACGACACCGGTCAACAGCGCCGTCGCCACGACGGCTTGCGTTAACCGCTCGCAGCCAACGGTTACAAGAACACACGCGATGACGCTTGAAAGCCATTGCCGCATTACCGTTCTCCCCATCCCTCGGCAGCGGTGGCGCATCACCATCACCGTCCCGGCGGGCGACTCTACGCTATCTGAGTGACGCTACAATGGTAGCGGCAATCGCACTCCAACGGCAACGCGGAAGGGCGGGACAGCGGGATGTTACGGTTTGTCCTTTTGGGCACCGGTTCATCGGACTTGTATCCGTCGCCGTGGTGTGGCTGTGACTACTGTGCCCGCGCCCGCGAGGAACGGGACGAGCGGGATTGGCGGCATTTTGCATGCGCCTTGCTGTTTCCCGATGTGCTCATTGATTGCCCCCCTGACTTACCCCATTCGGCGTGGCGGGCGCAGGTGGAATTGTTTCGCGTCCGCCACCTGTTAGTCACGCATTCGCACCCCGACCATTTCAGCACTGACCCGCTGCTGCTGCGCCGGTCAGTTGTGTGGGCGCAGAAAACTGCCCGCCACGAGAGCGGGTTGCTGCCGGAGTTAGCGCCACTGACAGTTTACGGCAACGCCAAAGTGGTGGAGCGGCTCAAGACTTTTCTGCGGGAGACGGCAGGCAAATACGACCTGAAAGTGGATGCCCACAAACTTAAACCCTTTGAACCTGTCCGCTTGGACGAACGAACAAAAGCGCATCCTTTGCGCGCCAGCCACTGCCTTGACGAAGAAGAGGCGTTTGTGTTCGTCATAGAGCGGGACGAGTTTGCCATCTTCTACGCCACCGACACGGGTTGGCTCAGCGAGGAAGCGTTGGATTACTTGCGCCAGTTCGCGCTGGACTTGGTCATCGTTGATGCGACCTTCGGCATCGCTCCTGCCAGCGGCGAGCACATGAACTTGGAACAGGCGCGGCAATTGCGCGAACGGTTGCTGAACGAAGGCATGTTGAAGGGGCAGGGGCAATTCGTCGTCACACACCTGTCACCCCATTGGACACCGCCTTATCAGTTGCTCTCAGCCGCTTTGCAAAAAGAGGGCGTCACAGTCGGTTACGACGGTTTGTGGCTGATCGTGGAATGAGCGCCGTTTGGGCGCGCCGCCTTCGCCGTGGCATGATAAGGTGTTCGGCAGTCACCCCGTGAGGGCGACGGCGTTTTCGCGTCGGTGGTGACCTCTGGCGCAACCGATGGTGTCGTTCGTCAGAGACAACCATGAGGGCGATAAGCGGTCTTCGCCGGGTTGAACCCCGGCGCGATGGGATATGGCAAATGAAACAGTGCCCGTGCAACTTGTTGATGTCCATTGCCGCTTGAGTGGGCGACGGGTTTTGGCGGGTGTTTCGCTGACAGTGCGCAAGGGCGACATCGTCGCTGTCGTCGGTCTATCGGGGGTCGGTAAAAGCACTTTGCTGAAAGTGATCGCCGGGTTGTTACCCATTGAATCGGGCACCTTGTGCCTGTTCGGTGAGGAAGCCCACCGGTTGAGTGAACGAGAATGGAACGAGCGGCTGCGCCCTCGGATGGGGTTTGTCTTTCAAGGCGGCGCGCTGTTTGATTGGATGACCGTCGCCGAGAATGTCGCGTTCCCGTTGCGTTTGCGCGACCGCCTTTCCGAGCCAGAGTTGCGACAGCGGGTGCGCGAGTTGTTAAACGCCGTCGGATTGGACGGCACGGAAATGATGTTGCCTGACCAACTCTCAGGTGGAATGCGTAAACGCATCGCGATCGCGCGGGCGTTAGCCACCCAGCCGGACTTGGTGCTTTACGACGAGCCGACCAGCGGTTTAGACCCGGTCATGAGCGGGGTCATCAACGACCTCATCCGCAAAATGCGTGACCGTTTCGGCGTGACGGAAATTGTCGTCACGCACGATATCGCCAGCGCGTTGCGTTTCGCCGACCGTATTGCCTTGTTGCACGACGGGCGCATCGTCGCCGAAGCGCCGCCTGACGAGTTCCGTCAGTTGTCTAACCCTCTGGTGCAGCAATTCTTGCGGGGCGACCCGATCGGTCCGTTGACAGCTGGGTCGGGCAAGGCATCGTTCCCGCTGAAGGAGTGACGCCACCGATGAGCGTCCGCTCGGACACCGCGCTGCGCGCCGGCATTTTTGTGTTTCTGGGTATCAGCATCTTGATCGGGGCGGCGGTATGGTTTCAAGCCCTTTGGCAAAAGCGCGGGCATCACTTCGTCGTGGAGTTCACGCGAGCGATGGGGTTGCAACCAGGGTCAGAAGTAATGGTGCAAGGTATTCGCGTGGGGGTCGTGGACGAGGTGCGGTTGCGACCGCCTGCGACGGTGCAGGTAGTTATCCGCATGGAGCGGTCTGTTCCCGTCTATTACCCTCCCGCGTCGGAAATTACCATCCGCGTGGGGGCGTTGTTGGGGCGTCCGTATGTGGACATCACCAACCGCCGTGTCGGTCAGGTCATTGCTAACGGTGATGTGGTGCGGGGCGTTGACCCAGTTTCGTGGGAGGAACTGGTCCCGCAAGCCCATCAGTTGGCGCAAAACTTGAACGAACTGTTGGGTAATCCCCAGTTGCAGCGCCATTTGCAGGCGACTTTGGAGGGTTTGGCAAAATCGGCGCAAGCGTTGCAAAGCCTCTTATCCAGTGTCTCACCGACAGATGTGCAGGTCGCCGTGCAACGGATGCGCCACGCCAGTGAACGGTTGGCGGCGTTGCTTGCCGACCGGCGGCTGGACATTGCGCTCAGCCATGTCGTGGAAGCGACTGCGTCCTTGTCGCGATTGTTGTCGGACCCATACCTCCAACGGGATTTACCCCAAGCCGTGCATGAAATCCGCGCAGCGGTGCGCAGCGTGCGACAGGGGTTGGCAAACGACCGCACCCAGCGAGACTTGGCGGCGTTGGCAGCGAACCTGCGGGAAAGCAGCGAAGCCCTCAAAAAATTGCTGTCGGAAGGCGGCGAGGTGTATCGCACGCTGGGCGAGGCTCGCGAGGCTCTCGCTGCGGTGCGGGCTTTGGTCAGCGACGCTGAAGTGCAAGGCAACATCAAAACGGCAGCGAAAAACTTCGCTGCCTTGACTGCCAAGGGGCAGAAGACAATGGACGAACTGGACGCGACCCTTGTGCGGTTGCGGCAATTCATTGAGGGGACTCAGGGCAACCTGCAAAAATTCGCTGAACATCTGCGCAACACCGCTCAAGACTTGGATGAAACGCTGGACGCCGTCAAGTGGCTGGTGACGGAAGGGGGCGTGAAGGAGAATTTGCGCCAAGTCGCTGTAAACCTGCGGGAGAGCAGCGAAAACATCAAGGAAGCCACGCAAGCGGTGCGCGACTTGATAAAAGACGAACGCACCCAAAGCAGCCTGCGAGAAGGGCTGCAAGAGTTGGGTCCCACCATCAAGACCGTGCGCGTGACGGCTGAACAGGGCAGAGCGCTGTTGAACCGTTTGCAAGCGGTGACACGCGTGCAAGCGCATCCCGATTGGTGGGTGTGGTGGCATCCGGAGACCGACGAATGGCGCAGCGAGGCGTGGCTGGCAGCAAGTTCGCCTGCCAGTCCCCTCGCCCTGTTGGGCGGTGCCTACACGGACCGGCGCGGCACGCGCTTAAATCTGCAAATTCAGCGGGAAATTGCGCCATCTTTGGCGTGGCGTTTTGGCGTGCGGCGTTCTAAACTTGGGGTCGGCGCGCGTTGGGGAACAAACCGATGGGGGGTGGATGTGGACGCCTTTGACCCCGACCGATGGCAAGTGAATGCGTGGCTTTACTGGCGCCTTTCACCTGCACTCTCGTTACGGCTCGGCTTGGAAGACTTAGGGCGCAATCGCCTTTTCGGGGTTGGTGTTTCCATCACCTACCCCTACGAATAACAATGTGCATCGCATGGCGGGTGACACGGGCACAAAGGGTTTAACGCTCAGGCTCAATCGCGGAGGTGCTGCTGCTGTGAAAGTCGTGTTGATGCAGGATGTCCCCAAACTGGGCAACAAGTTTCAGGTCGTGGAGGTTTCCGACGGCTATGCCCGCAACTATCTTATTCCGCGTCGGTTGGCTCAACCGGCGACACCGGCGTTGTTGCGGGAATTGGAGAAGCGTCGCCAGTTGGATCAGCAGCGCGCCCAACGGGCGCTGCAACGCGCGCAAGATTTGGCGCAGCGGCTCGCCGCTATCACGCTGGACATTCCGGTGCCCGCTGGCGAAGGCGGTCGGTTATACCATGCGGTCTCGGCGCAAGAGATCGTCGCCCACCTGAAAGAGCGGCACGGCATTGAACTGGACCGTGACCAACTCGATTTAGATGAGCCGTTGCGGAGTTTGGGCGTGCACACAATTCCTGTTCGGTTGCACCGGCAGGTGCGGGCAACTTTGCGGGTCAACATCGTCGCAGCGTCCGCGTAAGGTCGTCGGAAAGGAGGCGCGCTGCATGGAAGCGGCACGGTTGTCCGCTCCGTCGCTCTCACCTGCAGCCCCGATGCCCCACAGCGTGGAGGCGGAACAATGTGTCTTGGGGGCGATGCTGCTGGATCGCGACGCTATCGCCATCGCCGCTGAAACTTTACAAGCGGAGGATTTCTATTACAGCCCGCACCGCTCTATCTACGAAGCGATCCTGACCTTGTTCAATCGGGGCGATCCGGTGGACTTAGTGACCGTCGCGGAAGAGTTGAAACGGCGCGGGAAACTGGACGACTGTGGTGGGCAACCCTACCTGATGAAGTTGATGGAAATGCCGCCATCTATCGCTAACATCGCCGACTATTGTCGCATCGTGGAGGAGAAAGCCATCCTGCGGCAACTGATTCAGGTCGCCCACCAAATCGTCCACTGGGCGTCGCACCATGACGGCAGTCTGGAGGATTTAATTGACCGAGCCGAAGCGGCGTTGTTTCGGGTCGGGCAACGCCGCGTCGGTGCCCATTTCCAACCCCTGACGGAACTGTTGCGTCAGACTTACGACTTTCTGGATCAGCGGATGCGTCACCCCGGCACCCTGATGGGGATCCCGACGGGTTTTTACGAACTGGACGATGTGTTGGGCGGTTTGCATCCGTCGGACTTGATCATTGTCGCTGGGCGCCCCTCTATGGGTAAAACTTCGTTCGCTTTGTCCATCGCCATGCACATCGCGACGCAGGAGAAATTGCCCGTTGCCATCTTTAGCCTTGAAATGAGCAAACAACAGTTGGTGCAGCGGTTGTTGTGCGCTCGCGCACGGGTCAACTTGCACCATTTGCGGACGGGGTCACTGCGCGAGCAGCATTTCATTCGCCTCGGTCAGGCGTCCCATGAACTTTATAACGCCCCGCTGTTCATTGATGACACGCCTGACCTGTCACCCTTTGAAATCCGTGCCAAAGCCCGTCGCCTGAAAGCCAGCGAAGGGTTAGGCTGCATCGTGATTGACTACCTGCAACTCATCCGTCCGCCTCGGCGGATGGAAAACCGCGTGCAGGAAGTGACCGAGGTCGTGCGGTCGCTGAAAAGCCTCGCGCGGGAACTGAATGTCCCGGTCGTTGTCCTCTCCCAACTGTCGCGCTCGGTGGAACATCGCGAGAACAAGCGCCCCGTCTTGGCGGACTTGCGGGACAGCGGCGCCATTGAAGCCGAAGCCGATGTCGTTTGCTTTCTTTATCGCGAGGATTACTACGAACGGGGGCGGCGCAAGCCAGCGGAAACGCCCTCTGAGAGGTTGGCGGAAGATGAAAGCCGCCCAGAATTTTTCGTGACGGAGGTCATCATAGCCAAAAACCGTAACGGACCAGTGACGACCGTGGAGGTCGCCTTCGTGCCGCGTTACGCCATGTTTGAGAACTTGTCCAGCATTCAACCCGATGTGTTATGATGTGCCGTGTCCGTCGCGATTGCGACAGGGATTCGGGAGCGAAAGGAGGCGGAGCGTCATGCGCCCGTTTGAGTATATCAAGCCGTCTTCGTTGGAGGAAGCCGTCGGCGCGTTGGGACGGCAATGGCGCGATGCGAAGGTGTTGGCGGGCGGCGTGGATTTGCTGGGCGAATTGAAAGAAGGCATTATTGCCCCGCAACGCATCGTCAACCTCAAAAGCCTCCGCCATCTTCACTACATCCGCTTTTCCGAGCGGGACGGGCTGCGGTTGGGTGCCCTTGTGACCTTGACCGAAATTGAAACGCACTCGGTCATTCGCCAACGCTTCACAGCGTTGGCGGAAGCCGCCCATTCGGTTGCGACACCTCAAATCCGCAATGTCGGCACGATCGGGGGTAACTTGTGCCAGCGCCCGCGTTGCTGGTATTACCGCGACGAACACACGCTGTGTTTGAAAAAGGGCGGTCCACTCTGTTACGCTTACAACGGCGAAAACAAATACCACGCCATTTTGGGTGGTGGACCGTGTTACATCGTCCATCCCTCCGATTGCGCCCCTGCTCTGATCGCTTTGAACGCGACAGTCACGCTGGTCTCGCCACGCGGCAAGCGGACGCTCCCCTTAGAAGAATTTTTTGTGCTACCGTCCCGCCGCTTAGATCACGAGACGGTCATTGAACCCGATGAAGTGTTGGTTGAGGTGCATGTCCCCACGCCGCCATCAAACACGCGCAGCACCTACCTCAAATTCCGCGAGAAAAAATCGCTGGACTTCGCCGTCACGGGTGCGGCTGTCGCGCTGCGGTTGCGAGACGGCGTCTGTGAAGATGTCCGCGTGGTGTTGTCGGGCGTGGCGCCGATCCCTTGGCGTGCTTCGGAAGCCGAAGCAGTGCTGAAAGGCAACCGCATCACGCCCCAACTCGCCGAACAAGCCGGCAAAGCCGCCGTCGCCAAAGCCCAACCGCTCGCCCAGAACGCTTACAAAATTCCGCTCACGCAAGCCATCGTCAAACATGCCGTGTTGCGTGCGGCAGGCGTAGCGTGATCGCGTCAGAAAAACAAGGGGAACCGTCGGCGGCGCGGTCCTTCAACAGGCAGCCCTGCCAAGCGCCGTGCCGCCCGACGGATCGCTGTCGCCACATCGCTTTCGGGATGGTTCAAGATAATCGGCTCCCCCGAATTGGTTGCGTGGACGGCTAAGCGCGCGTTGTTGGGAATCATATCCCACACTTCCAACCCCAGTTGATTGGCAACGAACTCCGGCGACAACTCGCTGTTGCTCTCCACACGGTTGAGCAATAACTTGGGCGTGACGCCCCATTGGCGCATACCCATCGTTAGCGCCCGCGTCGCCCGCACGGACAGCAAATCCCAGGGCACCGCGATCACGATGACTTCATCGGTAAACCGCAGCAACTCCAAATCGGGCACATAGAGCGTCACCGGCGTGTCCACGAGGATGTAGGGATAGCCCTCACGCAACGCCTTCAACACCGCTTCCAAACGGTTCAGGTCAATGTAATCGGGCAAGTTGCGCTCCGGCGCGAAGAACCAGGTGAAGAAGTGAACGCCCGTTTCGTGCCGCAATGCGCACGATTGCAGCAGCGCCAGATCCACCTCGCGCACGGCTTCAGGGATTTCGCTGATCGTCATCCGCGCCGTAGCGTTGATGAGCACGAGGGTGTCGCCGATGAACAAATCCAAGACGGCGATCGGCTCGTTCGTTTCCTGCGCCAAAGCGATCGCCAAATTCACGAGCACCGTCGTTTTGCCCACACCGCCCCGTCCACTGCTTAAGGCGATGACTCGCCCTCGTTGCCCGGCGGCGAACGACGGCTCTGGACGCTCAAACGCGGTCTCGGTCGGGGGCACTGGCGGCGAGACATGGGTTTCAACGGCTGCCGCTACCGCGCCGCCTTCCTTGAATGCTTCCTCGGCTCCGTCTTTTTGTTGCGGAGCGGTATCTGTCTCGGTGTGCGGTGGAACGAAGGTGGCTTCCAACGCGTCAACTTCCGGGACACCCGCAGCCTCTGCCGTCAAGACGGTGACCTCTGGCGATCGCTCTGATGTTGATGTGACCTCCGAGAAAGTGCCAGCTGGCTGACAAGCGTTCAAAATATCTGCGATGCCCGACTGACGCCACCGAGGGGTATCGGCAATCGCCAGCAGGGTGCGGTGAAGTTGTTCGGGTGAAGGGTGGCGGGGAATGACCCCATCCACACCGGCTAACGCGGCTTCCTGAAAAAACACGGGGTCGGTGCGATCGGTGGCAAGCAAAACACCGACGGGGAGGGTTTGCAGGCGCACTTGTCGTGCCAGCGTTAAGGCATCGGGAGCAAACCGATCCCCATCCACGACGACAAACTGGGGCGTAAGGGCGATGACCGTTTCCAACGCTGTTTGCCAATCGGTCAAAGTCGTCAACTGTTCTGCGACTTGCCAGCAAGGTGCTTCGGGCACAGTCACATCCTCGCCGATGACGACAAAAGTCACGACAGGCTGCCCATGCATGTCCGCCATAGCCTTTCCCCCGTTCCCTGAGCGGCACGCAGGTCAACGGCTCACAAGCACTTCTTCGCGTTGCGTGCCCCGATACACGACGACGGTTTGCACTGGACGGGGCGGCGGAAAGGGCGCGGAAATCACTGGCGCAGGGCGCAACGGTGCCGGGCGCGCAGGGGGCGGTTCATGGCGGTGTGTCGGAACGACACGGGGTGACCGCAGGGGCGGGAGGGATGTGAAATCGCGTTCGTTGCGCAAAACCGTTAGGGCGCGCCCTTCCTCCAACGCCCGCGCTAACCGCACGGATTCTTGGGGTGTCACCGCCAACACGATTCGTCGCATGGTCGCGGGCTGTTGTGCCCCTGCTGCTTGCGGTGGCGGCGCTGTTTGGCTGCCCCCGTCGGGACGCGGCTCGGGCGTCGCCCCTACGACGGAAGTTTGTGCCGCGCGGGTCAACGCCGCCTCGCGAAGGCGTTGCTCGCGCGAGACGCCGGGGGTGTAATGCTCGGCGACTAACACTTGGGCGCGTTGGACGATGACTTCCGCGAGCGTCGTGTCGCCGACCCGCTTGGTCGCAATGACATCTACCAAGTCGCCGGGCAGCAACATATCGGCAGCGCCTTCTGTGAAGGGTTGATAGAGGACGAAGCCCCGCAGCCCCAGCGGCACCCGAAACTCCCGCAATTGTTCTGGAGGCGGGATCAGCAGGCTGAGCCGCAGGGGTTCGTCCTTACGCACCTCTTGGAGCAGGATGGCATTGACCGCTTGAGCGATGTCAGTGACCGCGTCGCTGGGGGCTTGGTCAACCGGCACCTCGCGCACGGCGAGGTCCGTGCTGGCAATACGGGCGCCCTTCGGAAGGTCTCGCAGCGCCGCAAATACCCGCACTTTCGGCGCCTCTTGCGCTATTTGTGGTGGCGGTGTTTGCCGGTTGCGCACAACCCAAAGCGTGGCTAAGACTGCCACGACGAAACAAATCGCTGCCGCCAATAACAAAGTGCGGCGTGGCATGAGGTGTCATCCCCTTTCGCTGCCGCGTTGCGTTTGAGCGGCGAGAGAGCCCCGCCATTCTCCTTATCGGCACGGGGACAACACCTCTTAAAAGCCGTTTACATCCGAAACACGAACACCGTCAGGAACGCGGTGATCAAAAACCCGGCTGCCAGCCAAGTGATGAAGCGATCCAAAAAAGTTGCCACACCCGATTGGCTCGTAAGGATGTGGCGCCCGCCGACGATGCCCCACCCGCCGCCAGCGCCACCGGTCTCTTGCTCTGTAATGTGAAAAAGCATCGCTAACACTAACCCGATAGCGAACAGCAAATTCAGCCCGGCGATCAAATAGCCCAAAACTTGCATCGTCACATTCCCCCTTCAGGTGACAGAGTCGTGCCGTTTGTTGGAAGGCGCGCTTTTCGGCACGCTCAATCGTGCCCGTCTTATCAGGCGTCCCCTAATTTGGCATCTTGGCAAGCGCCGCACCCTCCGAATTGTGTCACTTAAGGTTCGCGATTGCTCCGTTGCACTAACGCCACCAGCAAAACACTCAAGAAGTAGAGGACGACGATGGGCATCGCCCAAAGGGTCATGTTGATCGGGTCCCAAGTCGGCGTAATGATCGCGGAGATGGTAAAGATGGCGATGATAGCGTGCCGCCAATAGCGCAATAGACCGCGCGCCGACACCAACCCCAAACGCCCCAGGAACATCAACACCAGCGGCATCTGGAACACCAACCCCATCGCCACCATCAGTTTCACCACGAGCCAGATGTATTGCCGTCCAAAGTTGAGGATGAGCGACGGCGGTTCTTTGGGCGTAAAGTTCAGCAGCCAGAGAAACGCAGGGGGCAAAAGCCCGTAAACGGTCGCCACACCCAACAAAAACAATGCGAGCGACAACGGCACCAACTGCAGAGCGAACCGTTTCTCGTGCGGATACAGGGCTGGCCAAACGAACGCCAACACTTCGTAAAGGACAAACGGAAACGCCAGTGCGATGCCGGCTGCCACGCTCACCTGCAACTGAAGCAAGAACGGTTCGGCGACATTTTGGAACACCAAAATCGGCACCTTGAGCGTTGTGAGCGCCGGTTCTACAGGGTGAGTGACCCATTTGAGAATGGGTTGGTAGTAAATCCAACCGACAACGCTGCCGACGGTGATGTAAAGCAACGACCGAAGCAACCGCGTCCGTAACTCTTCCAAGTGCTCCCAAAAGGTCATTTCGCGGTCGCCCGGCGGTCCCTCCGAGGGTTCCGTCGCCAATTCAGGCGCGGGGTCACCGTTACGGCGCTTTTTGCCCAGCAGCAATAAGGACGCCAGCACCAGCGAAGTTGCCCCCGCACCGCCAGCCAACCACCATTGCCATCGTGGCATGACGGGTCACCACTGCCAAATTATCGCACATCCGCCGCACAATTGTTAGCGAAATGCGCGCCGAGAACAGAGGCGAAGGAAACATGGGGGGTTTTCAAGGCACCCGACGGCGTCAACGCTTGCAGCGCGTCGTCGCGTTAGCCGTCATCGTGGTCACCAGCGCTTCGCTCGGTTGGTTCTACCAAAACGATGTGTTGGGGGGCATCATGGGGCAGCCAGCCGCTTTGCCTTTCACACCCCAACTGCTTCTCGTCAACTGTTTGCTTTACGACCTTGTGATGCGGATGCGCGGCAGCGTCTGGCAGGACGGTAGAGCGTTGGATTGGCGCTTGTCACCGTCCACCGAAACGCGTTTGCAGGGGCACCTGCACCGCGCCTACAACGGGGCGTTCGCCCACCTACTGGACATCGTCATCGTCGCGATAGACGATGCGACCGAGGAGTGGTTGAAATCGCGTCAGATACCCATCAACCCTATCCCCCGCACCCTTTATGCGGAGGTGCTTCGTCGCCTCCGGCAGGCTGGCGCAAAAGTAGTCGCTTTTGACATCCACATGGACACCCCCAGCCTCTACGGTTCTGCAGACGATACCGCCTTCGCCCAAGCGGCGCAGTCGCACGGGGCTGTCCTCTTACCTTGCCTGTTGCTCAAAAGCGGGCAAGATGTCTCAACGCAGACACCCCACCCCGTCCTTTACGACAGCGTCGCTGGTGCGGGTATCATCAACATGAGCGTGGACTCTGACCGCGTCGTCCGTGCGGCAACTGTGGCGGGGCGAGACGCGTGGGGTTGGCGTCCGTCGCTGGGTGCCTTAGCTGCAGGGCTGTGGTTAGGGTTAACCCCTGATGTCGTAGAACGACAAATTGCTCGCCGGCAGTTTCAAGGGCGGTCCCTACCGACCCTGCCGTATGTAGACCAAGAGCCGGGATTTAGCGGTTTGCCCTATCAAGCCGTGCTGCTCAACTTTGCGGGACCTGAAGGGTCTTTCCGCTATGTGCCCATGAAAGTGCTCTTGGCACCTGAAGAGCACGGCATCGCTGATGCGACCCTGCGCCGCCTTTTCAAGGGCAAGTTAGTGTTTGTTGGGGTGACTTCCAAACTGGCGAAGGATTTTTTCGTTACCCCTTTCTCCGCCACTTTTCCTGGTGTGGAAATCCACGCCACCTTAGCGCAAATGCTGCTATCGCGTCGTTTTTTGCATTTTACCCCCTTGTGGATGCAGCGACTTTTGTTGCTGGCGATGGTCTTGCTGACCGCCACGCTCGTTTTTGCGGTGCGTCCGTTGTTCGCGCTCCCGTTGACCGTGCTACTGGCAGGGGCATGCCTGTATGGCGCGCTGTTTGCCTTAGACCGATGGCTATGGGTTATCCCCTTAGCCCCGTTGCTGGCGTCCATTGCCTTCGTTTTTGCCGTCAGCACCGCTTACCTCCAATTCGCTGTAGAGCGACACGCCCGCCATATCCGTCAGCGGTTTCAGCGCTTTGTGGCACCGGCGGTGTTGGAAACGATGGTCGCTGCCTCTGAAGAAAGCCTCACACGCCCGCGTCTCGTGGAAGCGACAGTGTTGTTCTCCGACTTACAAGGGTTCACAGCGATTTCAGAAGCCCGCTCGCCTAGCGAAGTCGCTGCCTTGCTCAACGAATACTTTGAGGCGATGACCGCGGTGATTGACCGCTATGAAGGCACGACCAGCAAGTTTATCGGCGACGGCATCATGGTGCTGTTCGGCGTACCTGTCCCGCAGCCTGACCACGCTGCCCGCGCCGTCCGTTGCGCCGTTGCCATGCAACAAGCGATGGAACGATTGCGCCAGAGGTTCCAGCAGCGCGGTCTGCCTGAGTTAGTCATGCGCATCGGCGTTCACACCGGTCCGATGGTGTTTGGCGCTATCGGTTCGCGCCGCCAAATGGATTTGACGGTTATCGGCGACACAGTCAATGTCGCGTCGCGCTTAGAAGGCATGAACAAAGAGTTGGGCAGCCTTGTCCTTATCAGCGAGACGACCTATCTGGCGGCGGTTGCGTTCGGAGCGCAACTACAGGCAGAGCCTGTCGGCGAGGTGACCGTTCGCGGGCGGGCGCAACCCATCCGCGTCTTCAAGGTGTTAGGTGTGGACGACCTGACCGTGCCCGACATTGTCTCAGGCGCTGTGCCCCGCAAATAGCCGCTACCGCACCCCTCTTTTTGCGGCACCTCGCCCGTCCATTGACCCGTCTCATTGCGTTTTGGGCGTGGTCGTCGGAGCGGCAGCGGGGCGCAAAAGGGCACCAATGGCTTGCAGCGCTAACCGTTGGGCTTGGCGGGCATCGTCCAGCGCCTCGCTCAACTCCTTGAGCACTTCCTCAGGGTTGTGAAAGCCCATGCTGTTTTCCGAGACGACCAAGTTTTCCCACCGCAGGTGTGCCAGTTGGTGCAACCGCACGGCTTGCCGCAGCAGCGCGGCGTCCACCGCCTTTCCGTCCTTTTGCGCTTGCTTGGCAGCGGCGATGGCGTCAATGCTATCGCTGAGGGCTTGTTGGGCGCGTTGTTGCACCGCGTTCACATGCTGCTGCACCCGCAACACTTGTGCCCGCAGCACTTGCGGCGCAACGCTATGGCACTGCCCGCACGGAAACGCCCCCAACGGTTTGCCCGCGATGAAGCGGTCAATGTATTTGAGGGGTGAAGTAAGCCAGTGGGAAGTCAAGAGGCGTCCGTTGACTTTGACCTTTGGCATGTGGCAGGTCACACACGATGCCCCTGCCCGCTCATACTTGCTTTCCCAAAAAGTTTCCGTCTCAGGGTGCTGGCTTTTGATGAGCGGTTCGCCGATGAGGGCGTGCACCCAATCTTGCTGGTAGCCAAACTGTTCGCGATAGAAGGCGTCCAAATCGCGCACTTTACGCCATCCGAACACAAAGCGCATCTTGCCGTCGGCGCCCGGTCCGCAAACATACTCCACATGGCATTGGGCGCACAGCAGCGTCTCCTTCTGCTGTTGGTCGGCAGCCTCAAAACTTTTGGCGTTTTTCTCTTGCCAGTAAGGGTTGACGCCCCGTTCGGCGATTGCCCTCTGCAGCGCTTTGTTGATGATACGCAAACGCGCCGTGTGCGGGTCGTGGCAATGGGTGCACGAAGCGCCGTAGTCCAGCGTTTCTTTGGGAATGCGGGCGATCACGGCATGCCAGTCGGCGTTTTCGTCTAACGGGATACCCTTCCACTTGCGCCCCCAATAGTAGGCGACGGGTGTGGATTTGCAGTTCAGGCAAGTCGTGTATTTGCCCCGCTTGGTAGCGATGTGGTCGCGCAGGATGTAACGGTGCCCACGCTCTTCGTTGTATTCCTTGGTGAACCCGTGCCCTGCGATGATTTTGTTGTAGAGCGGAAAGTCCCTCGTTTTGGGATGCTCGTGGGGGTCGGCAGGCGTGCCGCCGAAAAGCCCTGCTGTGCCCGGCTCGTCCATCAGGTAAGTCTCTGCCTGAAAGCGGTGGCAGTTGCCGCAACTTTCAATGCGAAAGTCCACCACTGGTAGCACTTTAGCGGGGTCGTCAGCGTCTTGGTGCTCTAGCGAGCCGGCATGGCACTGTGAACAAGCCAACCCCGCATGGGCGCTACGGGCATAATTGTCCACGACAGTGCGGTGACAATCGCGGCAGGCTTCTTTTGCCTTGATGGCAGCGATATCGTCGGCAGGGGGTGGCTGAAACCGTGCCGCTGCCAGCAACCCTGTCGCCATCGCGACGGCGGTCACCACCAACCACCGGTGTCGCCCCATCGCAAACGCACCTCCCTTGGGCTCACAGCGATACACTGGCACAACATCGGTTGCCGTTTCAAGCAAAAAGTGTGCGCAAACGGGCGGCGGACGCTGTCAGGATTTTCCCCGACACACCGACCGTTGAAAGCGGGGCAAAATCCGAAAGCGGTGACGACAGATGAACCCGACGGCGATGAAGCGGCGGCAATGGCTGGACCGTTTCGTCAAAGCGGCAGCGGCGTGCATCGCTGCCGTTTTGGGCTACCCCAGCCTTGCGATGTTGATCGCACCAGCCTTTCGTCGGTCACCGATGCAATGGTTAAAAGTCGCTCCCCTTTCCGATTTTCGCCCCGACGAACCCAAAGCCGTGACCCTGACTTATCAGCGGCGCGACGGTTGGGTCATCCGCACCGTGCGGCGCACCGTCTATGTCGTCGTCAAGGCGGACGGACGCGTAAAGGTGCTGTCCAACATTTGCACCCACGCCAACTGTGCCGTCCGGTGGGAGCCGACGAAACGCGCTTTCTTTTGCCCCTGCCATGACGGCTACTTTGATATGGACGGCAAAGTTCAAGCGGGTCCGCCCCCGCGCCCGTTGGACGGACTGCCCCACAAGGTGGACGGCGGCGTTTTGTTCGTGCAATTGCCGACGGCATAAGGTGGTGAAACATGCAGCGCTTCTGGGCGTGGCTAGAACGCGAAACAGGTTTGGTCAGCGCTTGGCAGCGCTTTTGGGCACAGCCGCTCCCTGCCACTGTCGGTTGGGGGCACATTTTTGGGGCGTTGCTGCTGCTGAACCTCCTCGTTCTGTTCAGCACGGGCGCGGCGCTGATGTTCTTTTACAGCCCGACACCTGACCAAGCCTACGCGTCGGTGCAATACATTGAGCACTACTTACCTTTCGGTCGGTTCGTTCGGGCGCTGCACTATTGGGCGGCGCGGCTTATCGTCCCGCTGGCGGTCGTTCACATGGTGCGCGCCTTTGTGTGGGGGGCTTACAAAAAACCCCGCCAGATGATTTGGGTCAGCGGCGTCTTGCTCCTGCTTTGCGTCGTCGCGTTGGGGTTGACAGGTTACGCGTTGCCTTGGGACCAAAAGGCTTACTGGGGCACAGCGGTGCGGCTGAAAATTGTAGAAGCCATCCCGCTTATCGGGCACGCCGCCGCCAACTTTTTGCGGGGCGGCGCAGGGATGGGCGCTGTCACGCTGATGCGCTTTTATGTCCTGCATGTGTTTTTGCTGCCCCTTATGGTTTTTGCCCTGGTGGCGTGGCACATTCGTCAAGTGCACCATTTGGGTGTCGCGCCCGCGTGGGTGCGGGTCGGCGAAGACGACCGCGTACCCCAAACGCAGCGCCTTCACCCTGACCATACTTTTCGCATTGCCGTCGGGGCGTTGATCTTCACGGCGCTCTTGGTCTTTTTGGCGCACCGTTTCCCTGCGCCGTTGGAGCCCCGCGCCAACCCGTTGGACACCGCCTATAAACCCCATCCCGACTTTTATGTCCTGTGGCTGCACGAGTTGCTCAAGTTGTTTCCGCCCCGATGGGAGTTCGTCGGGTCGTTCGTGTTGCCGACGGTCTTGGTCCTTTTGCTGCTGCTCGTGCCCTTTTTAGAGCGCAACCCTGAACGCCACCCCTTGCGCCGCTTGCCCGCTATCACGACGGGTTTGACCGTGCTGTTTGCCATCATCGTCCTGAACATCAAAGGCATGGAAGCCTTGCCGCAGCCCGAAAAGTTGTCGCCGCTGGAGCGGCGCGGGCAAGCGTTGTTCGTGCGTCTCAAATGTTACTCCTGTCACGGCATCAACGGCGGGGGCGGACCTGTCGGACCCGATTTGGGCTTAGGCGGACAACGCGACCCCAAAAAGGTGGAAGCCTTTTTGCGCAACCCTGGCGCCTTTAACACGCACACGGTCATGCCCGCTTACAATTTGCCTCCTGACGACATGAAAGCGTTGGTCGCTTACCTCGTGAGCATCAATCCCAACTCCCGCATGCCACCTATCCCGCCCGTTGACCCTGAAAAACCGCCGTCCCACTTTGAGGACAACTGGTTCGTCACGCATAAGTTAGAAGTCCGCAAAGACCCCGAAAGTTGTCGCAGTTGCCATAAACCCTTTTTCTGCCAAGCCTGCCATCAACAGCGGCGCCCGTCGTCGCATTTGCGCCCCGATTGGCTCAAATTCCACTTCGGCAACGCCGCCGACGAATTGCGCACTTGTGACACCTGCCACACGCCTGACTATTGCGCCGACTGCCATCGCTTCACCCGCCACGACACCGCATGGCTGCAGAAACATGGGACGACTTTGACTCGGTTTGGGGCGACGAAGCGCTTCGGCGCCGTGACGCTGCAGCAACTTTGCTTCCAGTGCCACACCAAGCCGTCGTGCGACGAATGTCATCGGGGCGCGTTGCCCGAAAGCCACAAAGCGCCCGACTTTTTGCAACGGCACGGCACTTTGGTGAACGCAATGGAGAACCCAACAGACCGCCGACAAGATTGCAGCACTTGCCACACCGCGTCGTTTTGCGCCAACTGCCACATGGGCGCAAAACCCCAATCACACGAACGACCGAATTTCGTGGTGCGCAGGGGGGACGAGGCAAGGCAAGCGAAAAGCGGGCATGCGTTGGAGACACTGCGGAAAGGGGCACAGAGTTGTCAGACCTGCCACGCGCCATCGTTTTGCGCCAACTGTCACGGCACACCGATGCCTCACCCGCCCAATTTCGTGGCACGCCATGTTCAAGAAGCCCGTAAAGACATGGCGTTGTGCCGACGCTGTCACAATTGGAATGAACCCAAGTGTTATCGGTGCCACAGCGAGCGCCCACCTTCCCACACGCCCGATTTTCGCCAAACGCATCCACAGCGCCTCGCTGACGGCGGCGTCAGTTGTCAGGTTTGTCACGGGCGCAACGGGTGCACCGATTGCCACAAGTTGCCCATGCCCCATCCCCGCGACTTCATCACCACGCATGGGCAGTTAGCGAAGCGGCTGGGCGTCGCGGGCAAAGGCAGCGTGCAACGGTTGCACCAACGGTTGTGCGCCCATTGCCATGCCGACGCTTACTGCCGCAAATGTCATTTGCCCGAAAACTTGTTGACGAGGTGATGTAAGGGTGTGGTCGCTCTACTTCCTTGCGGTTTGGCTACATGTCCTCGCTGCCACCGTTTGGGTCGGCGGCATGCTTTTTTTGTCCTTTGTCGTCATCCCCACCTTGCGCCATCCCGAGGTTCAACCCCATCGGGTCAAACTGCTGTCGCTGATGGCGGTGCGATTTCGGGTCATCGGTTGGATCGCCCTAACGACGCTTTTAATCACGGGGCTGTTCAATGTCGCCGCGCGGGGGTTTACGGTGCGGGACGCTTTTACGGGTTTGTTGTGGGAAGGTGAGTTTGGGCAAACGCTGGCGGAGAAGTTGACGACCTTTGCCGTCATCGTGCTCTTGAGCGCCGCGCACGATTTTTGGGTCGGACCCAAGGCGACGGCGTCGGCGCAACAGGGCAACCCGTCGGCGGACTTGGAACGGTGGCGAAAGGCAGCGGCGTGGTTGGGGCGCATCAATGTGGCGTTGGCGCTGTTGATGGTGGCGTTTGGCGTCATGTTGGTGCGCGGTCGTCCGTTTTGAAGGTTCCGCCTTTTTCGGAGGGCGCTTCTCCGAAGCGCCGATTTTATGCACAGTCATCCGTTTTGAAGGTTCCGCCTTTTTCGGAGGGCGCTTCTCCGAAGCGCCGATTTTATACACGGTCGCCCGTTTTGAAGGGGCTGTCCGTGAAAATCCCGACACATCTTGTCAAAGTTTTCCCGACAGCGCCCATCCCCCGTGCCGCTGACAATAGGCACGCAACTCCGTTGCGGCAAAGGGGCGATGGGCATAATGGCGAAGCGTCGCAGAGGTCAGGTGCTCAGCGGGGTGTTGATTGTCATTGCGTTGGCGACCGTAGCGAGCGCCTTATGGTGGATTGCGCACCGATTACCTGACCGCATCGCCGACACCGCCCACGAAGTGGAAAGCCTCATCCTGTTTGTGCTTGCGGTTGCCGCCGTTTTTCTGGTCGCTGCCCACCTTTACCTTGCCTACGCCCTTTGGCGTTTCCGCCATCACCCGCAGCGACAGAGCATGTTCATCGGCGTGACCCGTAAAGAGTGGCTGCCGGTCCTTGCCATCGCCGCCGTGTTGCTGGCGTTTGACTTGACCTTTGACCACAGAAGCAACGAGGTGTGGGCGAAAGTGTTTTTGCGCGTGCCCGAAAACGCTTTCAGGGTGGAAATCACGGGCGAACAGTTTGCGTGGGGCATTCGCTACCCTGGCAAGGACGGCGAGTTTGGGCGCACCGATTTGCGACTGGTCTCCGATAGCAACCCATTGGGCATTGACCCCAACGACCCTGCCAGCAAAGACGACATTGTGTTCCCAGCGGGGCAGGGCGAATTGCATCTGCCCCTCAATCACCCTGTCGTCTTTCTGGTGCGCTCCAAAGATGTCATCCACAGTTTCTTTGTGCCCTTTGCGCGCCTCAAGATGGACGCCGTTCCTGGCATGACGACGCGCATCTGGTTCACGCCGACGAAGGCGGGAACCTACGAGTTTGCGTGTGCTGAATTGTGCGGCTTGGGGCACTACCGTATGCGGGGCGTTTTGGTCGTGGAGCCGATGGAACAACTGCAAAAGTGGCTGAGCGAGCAACAAACCTTCGGCGAAACGATGCCGTAACGCCGTTCGTCAACGGGGGTGAACGGAAATGGCGCACGAGCATACGGTCGTCACGGAACTGCCTTTGTGGCGGCGTTTGTTGCGCTTCAGCACCGACCACAAGGACATCGGGCTGCAGTATTTCTTCACGGCTTGGGCGATGGCGATTATCGGTGGCTTTTTGGCGTTCATCATCCGTTGGCAATTGGGCTTCCCGACACAAGTCAAGCCTGCACCGTGGCTCAGTTGGCTCTTCCCCCACGGAGCGGAAGGCGGCGTCCTCAAACCCGAGTTTTACTACGCCCTCGTCACGATGCACGGCACCATCATGGTCTTCTTCTTCCAGACGGCGATTTTGAGCGGCGGGTTCGGCAACTTTCTCATCCCCTTGCAAATCGGCGCCCGCGACATGGCGTTCCCGTTTCTGAACGGGCTTAGTTACTGGGTCTTTTGGGCAGCCTGTATCGTTTTGCTGTTGGGGTTCGCCGTGGAAGGCGGGGCAGCGGCAGGGGGCTGGACGGCTTACCCGCCTCTGAGTGCACTAAAGGAAGCGATGCCGGGGTCTGGGTGGGGTATGACGCTGTGGCTTTTGGCGATGGCGCTGTTCATCGTCAGTTCTACAATGGGTTCGCTGAACTACATCACGACGGTGCTCAACTTACGGACGAAGGGCATGACGATGTTCCGCTTGCCCTTCACGACTTGGACTTTGTTCCTCGCCGCCATCTTAGGGTTGCTGACTTTCCCCGTCTTAACGGCAGGTGCCCTCATGCTGCTCCTTGACCGCCACTTGGGGACGAGTTTCTTTGTCCCGACGGTGCACATCGCCGGCAAGTTGATAGAACGGGGCAACGGCAACCCGATTTTGTGGCAGCACCTGTTTTGGTTTCTGGGGCATCCTGAGGTTTACATCCTCGTGCTGCCTGCCCTCGGTTTCGTCGGCGACATCGTGGCAACTTTCGCCCGTAAACCCTTCTACGCTTACCGCTTGGCGGTTTTGGGGTTGATAGGGATAGCGTTCCTCAGTTGCCTCGTTTGGGCACATCACCAGTTCGTCAGCGGCATGAACCCCTACTTGGCGTTCCCCTTCTCGCTGCTGACCATCCTCGTCAGCGTGCCTTTTGCCACCGTCCTGCTGTGCATCGCAGGAACACTTTGGGGCGGCAACATCCGGTTCACAACACCGATGTTGTTCGCCATCGGCTTCCTGTCGTTGGTGGTGACAGGGGGATTTGGCGGGTTGAGTTTGGGCGTTGCCGCCAACGATTTGCACTTGCACGACACCTATTATGTCGTCGGGCACTTCCATGTCATCATGGGCAGCAGCGTTTTGTTTGCCATCTACGCAGCGACCTACTTCTGGTTTCCTAAGATGTTTGGACGGATGATGAACGAACGACTGGGCAAATGGCACTTCTGGCTGTCACTGTTCGGCGTTTACGGTGTGTTTCTGCCGATGCACTATTTGGGGTTGAGCGGGATGATGCGGCGCATCTACACTTTGCTGGAGTATGACTTTCTCAAGCACCTGCAGCCCATCAACACCTTCATCAGTGTCGCCGCCTTTGTGTTGATTGCAGCCCAAGCGCTGTTCGTCGTCAACTTCTTCTGGAGCCTGAAACGGGGTGAGCAAGCGAGCGCTAACCCTTGGGGCGCGACGACTTTGGAGTGGCAAACAAGTTCGCCCCCGCCGCACGGCAACTGGGGCACTGAGTTGCCGGCGGTGTATCGCTGGGCTTACGACTACAGCCCCCCTGACTCCCCTACCGACTTTCGCCCGCAAACGGAGCCGCTACCTGCAAGCCAGTGAACACGCCATGGCGCTCCCTTTTGTGGAGCCCCGACAGGGCGGGAAAAGCGGTGGGCTTGAGCGGGACCCGCCTCTCGTTCCGTCGGGGTTTTTCCTTACAGCGTTTTGAGGCACCCCGCGTTTTCCTGTTTTTGCGGTGGAGCGCATGACGCAACGGCGACGGACACTGCTGTTAGCCGTGGCATGGTTCGCGGCGTGGGGCGCAACCCAAGGGCTGCGCGAACAACGCCCACACCACCGATTAGCGCCCGACCAAGAGTTGCGTGTTTGTCAGCGGTGTCACGCCAACCCGCAGTTAATCGGCTACGATGTGCAAGGGCGTCCCCGTAGCGTGTTTGTGGACGCTGGTGCCTTCCGTCGCTCCGTTCACGGCAAGTTGCGTTGCACCGATTGTCACAACGATATTGACCCGTTCCAACTGCCGCACCCACGCCACGCTCAAAAAGTGGCGTGTGGGCGTTGCCATTTGTCGCGTCGGCTCCCGCACGCACCTCCCTTTAAAGTCGCCGCCTTTAAATCCTACGCCGACAGCGTTCATGGTGAGGCGGCGGCTCGCGGTGACCCTCACGCGCCCACTTGCGCCGATTGTCACGGACATCACGACATCTTGCCCGCCAAAGACCCTCGCTCGCACATTCACCGTCGTAACATCCCGCAAACTTGTTCCCGCTGCCACAGCGATACAGGCTTGGTGGAATGGCATCAAATCCCGAAAGGTGCGACGCTGTTCTACTACGAGCGCAGCGTTCATGGACGCTTGTTGCGCAAAGGTGTCGTCGGGGGGCAAGCGGCGCCGGGCAAACCGCCTGCCGTTTGCACCGACTGTCACGGCATCCATGGCATTCGGCGTGCTACCGACCCTCACTCTAAAGTCGCCCGTCCGCACCTGCCAGAGACTTGTGGTCAATGTCATGAGGGCATCTTGCGGGAGTGGCGACAAAGCGTTCACGGGCAGGCATGGGCAAAGGGCTGGAAGGACGCCCCCGTTTGCACCGACTGCCACGGCGAGCACGCTATCCGCAGCCCCAAAGACCCGGCTTCTTTGGTGCACCCGCAGCACATTGTCGCCACCTGTTCCAAGTGCCACGAAAGCGAAAAATTGCAACGCCGATTGGGGCTACCGACTTTGCGGTTGGCGACCTACCGCACCAGTTATCACGGCATCTTAAACCGCTACGGCGTGACGGAAGTTGCCCATTGTGCCTCTTGTCACAGCGCCCACAACATCCTGCCATCCACTGACCCGCGTTCGCCTGTCCATCCGCGCAACTTGCCCCAAACTTGTGGCAGGTGCCACCCGAACATCGGCAAAGGCGTCGCGTTAGGCAAAGTGCATTTTGCGGGCACACGCACCGAAAGCCCCGTTTACTGGGCAATCAAAGTCGCCTACCAGTTGTTCGTCTTCGTCCTCATCGCTTTCTTTTGCGTTTATGTGGCGCTGGACTTGCGCAACTACTGGCGCGGTCGTCCCAGCCACGCCGTTTCCCCCCATCGCCCTGATGACCCGTTAGCGCACCAGTTCGTGGAGCGCATGACCTTGAACGAACGATTGCAGCACCTCGTTTTGGTCATCGCGTTCATGTTGTTAGTCGTTTCGGGCATGCCCCTCAGTTACCCGGAAGCGGGATGGGCGCGATACTTGCTAAGTTTTCCCGGCAGCCCCCAACTGCGGAGCCTCCTTCACCGCATCGGCGCTGTCATGCTGATGGCGTTGGTCCTTTGGCATTTGCTCTAC